>JAZRJQ010000099.1:0-7987 GCA_045645925.1 Clostridia bacterium
ACATAAATAACTCTGCCACATTGTTCACAAACAATATACCCTTGACTTTTAATTTTATCAAGCAAACCCATTGGCAATGCCATTCTGCAACCACCACAGTTACCATTGTTAATTGGAACAAAAACTGGGAAAATGTTATCATGTTTAACAGCTTTATATTTTGTTAACAATTTTGCATCCACACTTGATTCAAGTTTTAACATTTCTTTTTTAACTGTTTCAATTTGTGGATTTACTGTGTTAACCAAAGCTTCATATTTTTCTTTACTCTCTTTATGTTTTGCTCTTGCCTTAATTACACCATTTTTTGTTGTTTCAAATTCTTTTAAAATGGTTTTAATATTTACTAATTGAATATTTAAATTACGTTCAATCATATACAAATTACTTGAAATTAAGTTAATTTGATTAAAAATTTCATCCATTTGAGCAGTTGTTAATTCATTTGAATCTTTTGATGTAAGTTCCTTTATTGCAAGAACATTTTTATCATATTCTTTCTTTAACACAACATATTCTTCCATCATCTTTTTTGCTTTATTTTCCAACTCAATACTTTTATTTTGAGCATCTTTTACATAAGAAATCATTTGATTCATAACTGCTTTTTCAGTTGATGATGAAATCTTTTTTTCAAGTTGTTGCAATTTTGCGTCCAGTTCTTGATATTTTAAAATATTTTCCATACTATCTCCTATTGTTTGCACGTTCAATTTCTTTATTATTCTTTTTTATTGTTTGAAGCATTTGATTTTTCACATTTTCATTTTTAACACCTTTTTGTCTTTCAGCTAATTTATTGTTTTCTTCCATAAGCATTAAAACAAAATGTGGATTATACCCTACCAAATTACTTTTACCATAAGCCAATTGACGTTCGGTTAGCTCATGTTTTTCATTTGTTTTTTTAACTTTTAATAAATTATAAAACTTAGATTTATCTTCAATAACCTTATCGGTTGAAATATAAAAATTGTTTTCAACCAAAAACTCTCTTAATTTAACAACATTGTTTTGTGGTTGCAACACCAAATTAGTTAATTTGATTTTTGCATTTTTTAAAATTTCAATAATTTCAAGCCCACCCATACCGGCAATAACTATTAAATCAAGTTTATCTGCATTAGTTAAAGTTTCACAACCATTACCAACGCGAACACTAAAATTTTTAAAATTCAACGAATTTAATAAACTACCAGCTTTTCTAACACTCGGTTCACTAATATCGGTTGCAACCAAAAATTTTGCACCTTTGTTTGCAAGTTCAGCCAAAACTTTTCCATGATCACAACCAACGTCAGCCACACGTTTTGCCTTACCACAAAGTTTTATAATTTCACTTAATCTGTAACTAAGCATTATTCAACAAAGTCTTCTAAGCGTTTACTTCTGTTAGGGTTTCTTAGTTTTCTTAATGCTTTTGCTTCAATTTGACGAATACGTTCACGTGTAACATTAAATTCTTTACCAACTTCTTCCAAAGTTCTTGGATGATTATCATCTAAACCATAACGTAAACGAATAACTTTTTGTTCACGTGGGGTTAAAGTTTCAATAACTGCCAAAAGTTGCGCTTTTAAAATGTCTTGTGCTGCACTTTCAGCAGGACTTTTTAGGTTATCATCTTCAACAAAGTCGCCAATTTTACTTTCGTCTTCTTCACCAACTGGACTTTCCAAACTTACTGGGTCTTGCGCAATTTTTTGAATTTCACTAACACGTTGTTCACTAATACCCATACGTTCAGCAACTTCTGCGGTTGTTGGATCACGACCAAGTTCTTGCATTAATTGTTTTGAAACACGAGATAATTTGTGAATTGTTTCAACCATGTGAACTGGAATTCTAATTGTTCTTGCTTGGTCAGCAATTGCACGGGTGATTGCTTGACGAATCCACCATGTTGCATATGTAGAAAATCTGAAACCTTTTGTGTAGTCAAATTTTTCAACTGCTTTAACCAAACCCAAATTTCCTTCTTGAATTAAATCAAGGAATTGCATTGAACTACGATTCACATATTTTTTTGCAATAGAAACAACCAATTTTAGGTTACGTTCAATCAATTCAGATTTTGCTCTTTCGTCATTTTCTAAAATACGTTTAGCAAGTTCAACTTCTTGTTCACTTGTTAAAAGTTGAACAGTTCCAATGTCTTTTAAATACATTTTTACAGGATCATCAACTTTAACGTTAGAAATAATTTCCTTTAAATCTTCATCTTTAACAACAACATCTTCGGCAGGATTAACTTTAATTCCTTCATCTTCAAACATTGAAATTATACCAGCCATAATTTCTGGTGTAAGTTCATGTTTTACAAGTTTGTTTGCGATGTCTTCTTCATTAATTTCATTAGTCTTTTTTGCTATTTGAATTAAATTATTGACGTCATTTTCAAGATTTTTATCCATTCAATTTTCCCCTATTAAATTTAAATATTTGTTTGTAATTAAGCCAAAATTCACAAGTTTGCATAGTACTTAAAATTTTGTATTATTTTTTCTTTAATTGATTTTGTTTTAAAATTATTTGTGAAAGTTCTTTTGACAACATTTTACGTTTTTCAATATCACTTTCCAACGATATTTTATTTGCTAAATCACGCTGTTTAATTTCCAAACCACTTCTAATTAACAATTTTACACAATCTTTATAGTACCCTTCTGAGTCAATTAATTCTGTAAAATTAAAGTTAACAATTTCGTTGATTAGTGGCGTGCTTTCAACATTAAACAAATCAAACACATGACTTACAATTGGAACTTTTCCATTTTGCTTACAATCAAAAATGTAATCATACAATTTTTGAATATCACTATCTAGTAAGTTATCTTTTACATCTTCATCTAGGTAAGCATATTCTTTTTTGTGTAATAATGCTGACAAAACAAACTTAACTGCCTTAACATAAGCATTTTCTTTATTTACAACATTTTCTTCGGATTTTTCTTGTTTTGGTTCTTCAATTTTAACATTATCAATATTTTCTAAATCCTTACGTAGCACATCCATTGAAATATTACTTATACTTTTAACAAGTTCCAAATAAACATTTTGTTCCGTGTTACTACTTAACTTTTTGATAACATTTAATGCTGAAACAACAAACGAATTGCGTTCTTCGGCACGTTTCAAGTTAAAGTTGTTTGCATACTCTAAAATTAGATATTCAACCCAATATTTTGCTTCGGCAATAAGGTTTCTGTAATAATCAACCCCATTTTTAAGCACTAACTCATCAGGGTCAACACCAGCAGGCATTGCTGCAACATAAACATCAAGCCCAGCACTAACCAAAATATCTAAACTTCTTAATGTTGCTTTTTTACCAGCGCCGTCACCATCAAAACAAACAACAACTTTGTTACTATATTTTTTAAGTTGTTTTGCATGATTTGGTGTTAACGCCGTTCCTAAACATGCAACTGCATTTTTAACCCCAGCTTTAAATAATGAAATAACATCCATTTGACCTTCAACAATTATTATTTCATTTAAAGGTTCAGCTCTACGCAGTTTTTTAATTAAATTTATACCATAAACACATTCATTTTTTTGAAAAACTGGTGTTTCACCAGTATTACGATATTTTGTATGATTTGTTGGTTCCAAAACTCTTGCACTGAAACCAACAACGTTATCGTTTGAATTGATTATTGGAAAAATTAATCTTTTAGCAAAAACATCGTAGAATTTACCATACTGATTTTTTTCAATTATTCCTGCTTTTTGCATTATTTCAAATGAAAAACCTTTCTTTTTTAGGTGGTCAATCACTTCATTCCAACCTAACGAATAACCCAAGCCAAATGCTCTAACAGAAGGATTATCAAGTTTACGTTTTGCTATATAATCAAGCGCAGGTTTTGATTGTGGTAAATTTAAGTTTTTGCAATAATGTAAAGCCGCTTCACGCAAAACAGCATAAATTTGCTCACGTTCTTTTTTTCTTTCAGCATCTTTCCCATCTTGACTAAAATCTGGCATTTGAATACCAGCATTTTCACATAAGATTTTTAGAGCATCATAAAAATCACAACCTTCCATATGTTGAACAAATGTGAAAATATCACCACTAACACCACATCCAAAACAGTGATAATATTGTTCAACACCATTAACTGCAAAACTAGGTGTTTTTTCATAATGAAAAGGACAATTTGCCCACCAAGTTTTACCTTTCTTGGTAAGGGTTGCGTATTTTGACACAACAGACACAATGTCGTTAGCATCTTTTACTTTTTGCTTGAATTCATCAAAATTCTCCAAACTTATCCCCCTTTTGTTTTGTTATGAATCAACCACTAAAAATGTCATCTCATTTATTAAATACAAAACCTATTTTAATTTTCCTTTTTATTTTTTAAAAAATTTGTAAAATTTTAAAAAAATCCTTTATTTTTAGAAAAAACAGCATTTACATAGTATTAAAATACCCATATTTGCAACAAACAATATATAAAACAAGCAATACGTAAGTATTATTTGTTTTTGCTTTGCGAAGTTCAAATTTTAGAAAAAAGCAAGGTGTAAAACACCTTGCTTAAAATTGTTTAACAATTTTCAAAAACTTCGTTTTTGTTTTCTAAAATTACTTTCCACATTTAATAGCTGCTTGTGCTGCTGCCAATCTTGCAATTGGAACACGGAATGGAGAACATGAAACGTATGTAATACCAGTTTTGTGTGCAAATTCAACACTTAGTGGATCAGCACCTTGTTCACCACAGATACCGCATTTGAAGTTTTTATCAACTGCTCTAGCGTTTTTAACTGTGTGTTGCATTAAGTAACCAACACCTTTTTCGTCAATTCTAACGAATGGATCGTATTCTAAAACACGTTTATCATAATAATCGCCAATAAATTTACCAGCGTCATCACGGCTGAAGCCATATGTCATTTGAGTTAAATCATTTGTGCCAAATGAGAAGAATTGAGCTTCTTTCGCAATTTCAGCAGATGTGATTGCAGCACGTGGAATTTCAATCATTGTACCAATTTTGTATTCTAATTTAATTCCAGCTTTTTCAATTAATGCATCAGCTGTTTCTTTAATGATACTCTTAACAAATAAGAATTCTTTAACATCGCCAATAAGTGGAACCATAATTTCTGGATGAACTTCAATGTTAGCTTTTTTAACGCAATCAATTGCAGCTTCGATAACTGCTGTTGTTTGCATTTTTGCAATTTCAGGCATAACAATTGATAGACGGCAACCACGGAATCCCATCATTGGGTTGAATTCACTTAAACCATCAACAACATCTTTGATTTCTTGATATGTTTTACCAAGTTCTTTAGCCAAATCTTTTTGTTCAGCTTCTGTGTGTGGTAAGAATTCATGTAGAGGTGGGTCTAGGAAACGAATTGTTACAGGTAGACCGTTCATAACTTTAAACATTGCAGCAAAATCACCTTTTTGCATTGGTAAAATTTTGTTTAATGCTTTTTCTCTTGCTTTAGCATCTGTTGCAATAATCATTTCTCTAACTGCTTTAATTCTGCTAGCTTCAAAGAACATGTGTTCTGTACGGCATAGACCAATACCAGTAGCACCTAAAGAAAGTGCACGTGTAGCATCTTTTTCGTTATCAGCATTTGCTCTAACTTTAACTTTTGCAATTTCATCTGCCCAAGACATAATTGTTGCAAAATCACCTGTAATTTCAGCTTCAGAAGTTTTAATTTCTTCAGCGTAAATTTTACCAGTTGAACCATCAATAGAAATGTATTCACCTTCTTTCATGATTTTACCAGCCAAAGAAATTTCGCCTTTTTCTTCTCTAACGCTAAGTTCTTTACAACCAGCAACACAAGCTGTACCCATACCACGAGCAACAACGGCAGCGTGAGATGTCATACCACCAGTAGCAGTAAGAACGCCTTGTGCAGCAGCCATACCTTCAATATCTTCTGGGCTTGTTTCACTTCTAACTAAAACAACTTTTTTGCCTGATTTAGCCATTTGTTTTGCTTTTTCAGGAGTTAATGCAATTACACCTGTTGCAGCACCAGGGCTAGCAGCCAAACCAGTAGCAACAGCTTTAGCTTTCTTTAATGCTTCAGCATCAAACATTGGGTGAAGCAATGCATCCAAGCTCTTTGGTTCAATTTTTAATAGAGCTTCTTTTTTAGAAATCATACCTTCGTTAACAAGGTCGATTGCAATTCTTAAAGCAGCAGCTGCTGTTCTTTTACCATTACGTGTTTGAAGCATGTATAATTTACCATTTTCAATAGTAAATTCCATATCTTGCATATCTTTGTAATGTTTTTCTAATTTTTTGCAGATTGCAACAAATTGATTGTACAATTGAACGTTTTGTTCTTGTAAGTGACTGATTGGGCTTGGTGTTCTAATACCAGCAACAACGTCTTCACCTTGTGCATTCATTAAGTATTCACCATAAAGAGCTTTTTCACCAGTAGCTGGGTTACGTGTAAATGCAACACCTGTACCACTTGTTTCTCCCATGTTACCAAATACCATGCTTTGAACGTTAACAGCTGTACCCCATTCACGAGGGATGTCATTCATACGGCGGTATACTTCAGCACGTGGATTGTTCCAAGAACGGAAAACTGCTTTAACAGCTTCAATCAATTGAACTTTTGGTTCTTGTGGGAATTCAGCTTTTAATTCTTTTTTATAGATTGATTTAAATTCTTTTACTAATTTCTTTAAATCATCAGCAGTAAGGTCAGTATCTTTTTCATAACCTTTTTCTTCTTTCATTTTGTCCATAGCTGATTCAAATTTTAAACGGTCAACACCCATAACAACATCTGCAAACATTGTAATAAATCTGCGATAGCTGTCATAAGCAAAACGAGTGTTACCTGTTAAAGTTGCTAAACCTTCAACAACTTCATCATTTAAACCAAGGTTCAAAATTGTATCCATCATACCAGGCATACTAGCTCTAGCACCTGAACGAACAGAAACTAATAATGGATTTTGTTTGTCACCAAAAGTTTTTCCAGTAATTTTTTCTGTTTTTGTAAGAGCAACTTCGATTTGTTTCATAATGTCATCTGAAATTGTTTCGTTGTCTTTATAATACTTGTTACAAGCTTCAGTTGTAACAGTAAAGCCTTGAGGAACTGGCAAACCTAAGTTGGTCATTTCAGCCAAGTTAGCACCTTTTCCACCAAGAGTGTTACGCATTTTTGCGTTACCTTCTTTAAATAGATAAACGTATTTTTTAGCCATAAAATCTCCTATTAATATTTAAAAATTTTGACATCGTTGTTATTATAAAACAACCAGATTTTTTTGCCAACTAATTTAACTTAAAATTTACAAATTATAACATTTTACGTAGTAAAAAAAGATGAACCTAAATTTTAAGCTCATCTTAATTTAACGATTTTAATTTTGTTCCCAATCTAAGTTCTAAGTTTTGTTTTAAAATTTGCACTATTTCGGTAAGAACATTTGTGTTTTGTTTAATTGACAAAACTTTTGAAACCGGTGTGTTGTTTATAAGTTGTAAAATTGAATATTGTTGTTTTGTAAGTTTTACGGAATTAACACTTTTGCATGTTGCGCATTCCAACTCACCCATTTCCAAATTTATGTAAACATCACCAACAAATTTTAAACCACATTCGCTACAACCATCAAATGTTAAGCCATAACCAATTTTGTTTAATGTATCAAGCATAAACTTTAACTGCAAAATTGCGCTGTCACAATTTGAAAATTCAAGAAGTTTTAAATAATTAATCAATGTTAAAAACCATAATTCATCAGGTGAATTTTGAATAATTATACTACTTACTTCTAACCCTAAAAATCCAGAAATAGATTTTGAATAGTTTGAAATTATACCATAAAAACTTTCAATTTGATAGCACTCAGTAATCGTATAGAATCCATTTTTGATTGTGGCAACAAATTCAGCAAAACAAAAAGGCATTGAAGCGAACTTCAATTTTGCCTTTTCCTGATTAACAAGTCGGATCGTAGCCATGT
>JAZRJQ010000100.1:0-1630 GCA_045645925.1 Clostridia bacterium
AAAATTTGTACTTTATTTTTTTGTTCGCCTATTGTGTTAAAAGAGCATAGGTTTATAAAGTTATCAAGTGTATTAAGTAAAAACACAAAATTATTGTTTGTAAGAATAACTTTATAATTTTTTACATTTTCTGCTATGTTAACTTCGTTTGTTAATGTTCCATGTTCGCAAAAACTATAAAGTTTTAAATTGTTGTTTGTTAAAACTGAAAGGTAGTGTTGATTTTTGTGTTCAAACAAATTGTAGTTTGTTCCACTATTTATTTTTGTTGTTGAACAAATATTAAAACTTAAATCAAGAATAATAAGTTTTGTTTGATTGTTCTGATTTGCAACCATAACAAAATTTGAGCCTGTTATGTTAAAGGTTAAAAGGGTGGTATTTTCAAGTTCAGTTATTTTGCTAAATCCATTTAAAGTTAAAATTCCAACAATAACTTCATTGTTTGAATTAAAAATTAGTAGTGTTCCATTTAAGTAGTCGCAACCCATAAAAATTTTAGATACAAAAGTTGATGTTGTTATTTCTTTGTTAGATAATGCAAAATAAAATTTTGTTGATGTTGTGTTTTTTAAAGCAACTATTGGTTCGCTAGAAATAATTAATTCGGAATTTGTGTTTTCATCGAAAAATATTACATCAAATTTATTTGAACTAAAATCAAATGTAATTAGTTTTGTTCCAACATAATTAATTAAAATATAAATTTTGTTTCTAAAAATCTTACAATCAACAATTTTGCAGGTGTTTTCAATTTCAAACAAATTAACACTTTTAGCGTTTCCGTTTAAATCACAAATGAGTACATATATTGAGTAACTTTTTGAATTTTCAAAATATTTGTTTGTGCTTGATGATGTTCCAATTATGTAATAGTCATTTAATTTAAATACTTCAAATATTTCTTCTTTACCACTTCCACCAAAATTGTTTTCAAAATCAATATTATTGTTTATTGATTGTTTGGCTTCTATAAATTCAAATGGTGGGTTGGGTGTGTTTGTGTTTATTTGTTCGCTGTTTGTTGGTGTGGTTGTTAAAGTGTTTTCTTTGCTTACTTGCGTAAATGCGATTATTATTCCGCACATAACAACAAGTAATATTGCAAGTGATATATAATTTTTGTAGTTTTTCATAATTTTCTCCAATCTTTTTTAAGGAGTATAACTAATTAATAGATGTAAAAGTTTAAATTAGCAAAACTTATCAAATTTAATTAAATTAATAAAAAAAGCACCAAAAAGTGCCTTTTTATTGCTTTTTACCGTTTTTAACCGAATCTAAAATAACTTTTAAAATGTTTTCTGTTCCATTTTTGCCTTTGTGTTTTGCTTGATTTTGTTTAATTTTGTTGCTTTTTGTATATAGGTCGTTAATTGAACTAAGCAAAGTTTGTTCTGTCATGTTTTCTTGTTCTAGTATTGTTGCAAAACCTTTTTCAACAAAGTTGTTTGCATTTAAAATCTGGTCACCACGGGAATTTCCTTTTGGTAAGGGGATTAAAAGCATTGGTTTGTTTAACACCAAAAATTCGTTAATTGCATTGCTTCCAGCACGACTTACAACAATATCGCATAATGCGAAATAATCTTGAATTTCGCTAACAAATTCAATTTGGTGATAGTTGTTA
>JAZRJQ010000101.1:0-4723 GCA_045645925.1 Clostridia bacterium
TTATTTTTATATAAATTTTATATTTTTTTATTATCATTATTAAATTAATGGTAAATTGTTTCGTTTTTATGGTTAAAATAACCAAAAGTATAAACGAAATATAGCCATATTTGCAGTTTTAAAAAATATGGGTATTGCAAAGCAAAAAGAATTAAAGTATAATGAATTTGTAATGAAAATTTAAGGAGTTAAAATGGAAAAGAAGATTTACGAACAATTTAGCCCCAACGCAACCATTGATGTTACCACAAAACAACTACGAAAAGAACGTAACAATTCAATTTTAAGCCATTATGCACCAATTGATTATGTTACAGAAATTAATGTTGAGTGGCCATACACAACAATCAACTATTGCCCACTATCAGACCTTCATGCTGGAAACATTAATGCAAGGCTTGATGCTTTTGACAAATGGGTTGATTTTGTTGAAAAAACCTACAACTCAGCAACAATTTTAAATGGTGATATTTTAGACAATGCAACACAAACCAGCATTTCTAACACACACGATGAAAATTTGCCACCTGAAGAAGTTGTTGATTACTTGGTTGAAAAATTAGAACCTTTGGCAAAACAACACAAAATTATTGCAATAACACCTGGCAACCACGATTCAAAAAGTGGCAAACGTGGTGTTGACACAAACGTTTCGGTGTTAAAATCATTGGCTGAACGATTAGATGTTCCTTTTGTTGAACACAATGTTTTAGTGAAATTTAACATGCCAATTGCTGGTTCAACACAAACCCACACCGTAACCATTGCAGCAATGCATGGCGCTGGCAAAGCTGGTGGTGTTGCCGGAGCTCTTGATGCAATTAAAGACCAAATGAACAGAGTGTTTGGCACAAGTCAAGGTCACATTGATATTTGCGATGCTGGACACTTCCATCAAGGCGGAACTCAATACAAAAGATTTGAATATCCAGAAAAAGATAAATTCAACAGAACAGTTAAAACAACCAGTAAAGATATTTTAATTGTTTCAAACTATTCTTTCCAAGACAATTCCGATTATGCTGCCGAAGCAAACTTTGGTGGTGCAAATGTTAATTCGTGGGGAATCATGGTTGGACCAAAACTTAATGTTTTTTACAGAACCAACGAACACGAAAACAACAAATACGTAACAAATTATAGTGTTTACAAAATTTTTAACAACAAACTTGATTTAACATTACCTGCAAAACTTGTTGCAGAAAAATACAAACAAGAACCTGTAAGAGTTATTGAAGCAAAAACTGAAAAGAAATACAACGCTAAAAAAGCAGAAGAAATTTTAAAAGAAGCAAATAAACAAGGAGGTTTAACAAGATGAGTGAAACACCAAATCCATATACCTCAGAGAAAAAGAAAAAACCTTTAATGGACCTTTATAAAAAAGGTAACTTCCCAGAAGAAGGAAAACAACCTAGAAAGGTTAACTTAGCAACTGCTGACGAATTAGAAAAAGTTACTCTTGCTAAACGCATGGAATTTGCTAAAAAATTAAAACAAAAACACACATTAAACATTTCAAACGTTATTATTGAAATGCCAAAAGAATCTGAAAAAATTGAAATATTCCCACTTTCAAGTTTGAATATTTTTGACACATCAAACCCTGGAAAATCTGTTAGGGACGACAAGTACATTAATGAATTATGCAAAAAACTTAACAAAGATTCAATTGTTGTTATGGGTGGCGACTTGTTTGGCAAACAATGGAAAATGGCTGACCTTGCAAAAGCTGACATCACCGAAGACAACAAGGTTATGTGGTTTGGCATAAATTACAGAATGAAAGAACTTGTTAAAATTGTAACAAAACTTCTTAACACCGAAGCACACATTGTTTTAATGCGTGGTTCACAAGAAAACGAAATTATGAAACGCCTAGATGGTAGAGATGTAATTCAAGAAGTTATTGACACTGTAATTTTGGGTGGCAAAGCTCAAAACGAAAATTTATACTACGTTAACGAAGGCGTACAAGAAATTATTCAAATTGCAAAACCTAACAAACATGGCAAAATTGTTTACTACCCTATTGAACTTAGAACAAACAATGCATTAAGTAAAACAACAACAGCAAAAGGTTATTTAAGTGCTTCAATTAAAAGCAACGGCGAACCTTATGCTGAAATTCCTTCAATCGACTTTAACGGAAACATTGTTGGACAAATTGGCGAAAATCATTACAGCGTTTCACCTGAAAAGGTTTACAACGAAACACCAGTTGGCAAAAAACCAACACTTTCACCAAAAACATACAACCAATTAACAATGTTCTTAAACGACGATGGATCAATGGACGTTTTACAAGGCGACAGCAACTTTTTAGCAGAAGACAACACTGCTGAAATTGAATTAAGCAAAAAACTTGCTTATAACAATTGCCTATTTGACCTTGCAGAGCGTAAAATAAAAGAAGAAAAGTTTAAAGCTTATCAAAACATTGTTACAAAAAAATAGTGGAGAGTAAAAATGGAAATGAAAAACTGTGAAAACTGCAAAGCCGAAGTAATGGAAAATGCAAACTTCTGCCCTAAATGCGGACATGCATTAACAGCCGTTGCTGAAAGCATTAAAAAAGAAGAACGCCGTGGAGCAATGTTAGAAGTTGTTTTAGCACTTACAGACAAAATTAAAGACCCTGCAAGCCTAGAAACCTTAAACAACTTACTAAAAAGATTAAAACCATAAAAAACAAAAGCACTGGAAACCCAGTGCTTTTTTTAATTAATTTATTTTGCAAAGTTTGTTGTTTAATTTCTAATTAATAATTCTTAACAATATTAAACAATTATATTTTATCTAATAACTTCGTAAACAGCAGGTATTGTTTTGATTTTGTTAATTAAATCCATAAGGTCGTTACGTGATTTTATTCTAACTCCAACATGAATTATTGCGTCGCCAGTTTTAGAAACTTCGCCTTTAATAAAGGTTATATCAACTTTACTATCTGCAATTTTTAACGAAATTGAACTTAACACACCAGATGAGTTGCGTGTGATAACTTTAAAGTTTGCGTTATAAACTTCACTCAAATTTTTCTTGTTCCATGAAGTTTCAACAATTCTGTCAGGTTCAAGATTTAAAAGCGTTGCACAATTTCTACGGTGAATTGTAACACCCCTACCCCTTGAAACATAACCAATAATATCATCTCCCGGAATTGGGTTACAACATTTTGCAACTTTTTTAAGCAAATCGTCGTGGCCATCAATAATAACACTTGCATCGCCTGTTTTGTGTTCAACTTTTTGCATTGCAAGTTCGGCTTTACGTTCTTGCTTTTGAAGTTTTTGTTGTTTGGTGATAAATTTGCCCAAAACTTGTGGAACAGTTATTCCACCATAACCCACAGCAGCAAAAATTTCTTCAATGGTTAACAAGTGGTGCTTAAAAGCAATTTCAGCCAAAGTTTCCTTATCTTCAAACAATTTGTTTAAAGTGTAACCTTTACGTTTTGCTTGCTCTTCAAGCATTTCTTTACCAATTTTAATGTTTTCTTCTTTCTTTTCTTTTTTGAAGTAGTTTTTAATTTTGGTAACAGCACCACGGCTTTTGCATAGTTTAATCCAGTCACGTGAAGGCCCTTTTGATGCAACAGTTAAAATTTCAACAATATCACCAGTTACAAGTTTGGTTGTAATTGGAACCATTTTGTCGTTAACTTTTGCTCCTGAACAACGGTTACCCAAATTAGTGTGAACTGCATAAGCAAAATCAAGTGGAATTGAACCATCAGGAAGTTCCACAACATTTAGGTTTGGAGTAAGAACAAAAATTTTGTTTTCGTAAAAACCAGTTTTAATAATTTGCAAAAACTCGTCGGCTTCGTTTTCTTGCAACACGTTTTGAGTGCTTTGGCTCAAATTCTTTTTCATGTTATATATTGCAGAATTTCCAACAGTTTTTGTTGCTTTTGAACCGTGCTCTTTATACATCCAATGTGCAGCCATACCATATTCACAATAAATATGCATTTCTTCGGTTCTTATTTGAATTTCAAATGGAATTTCACCATATTCGGTTGGATACAAAACTGTTGTGTGAAGTGACATATACAAATTCTTTTTTGGTTGAGCAATATAGTCTTTAATACGTCCATCAACCGGTTTCCACAAATTATGCACTGCACCAAGCATTGTGTAACAATCTTTAATTTCCTTAACAATGATACGGTTTGCAATAACGTCTAGAACATTTTTTCTGCCTTTGGTTGTTGTTTTTTTAAATACACCAAAACTACTTTTCATACGTGATTGAAGACGGCAATCAATTCCATGTTCCTTAGCCATGCCTTCAATGCTTTTTCTAATTTCGGCAATAATGCTTTCGCCTTTCTTGTAGTTTTCTTCCAAATAGTTTGTAACTTCAACATATTCTTCTGGGAAGATATATTTAAAACACAAATCTTCAAGCATATGTTTTAGTTTGTTCATACCAAGACGCTCAGCAAGTGGCACATAAATATCTAATGTTTCTTTTGCAATCTTTAATTGGTTCTCACGGCTTTTAACATCAAGTGTGCGCATGTTGTGTAATCTATCTGCAAGTTTAACAAAGGCAACACGTGCATCCTTGCTCATTGCCAAAAACATTTTACGCAAGTTTTCATTTTCTTCTAAGTGTTTTCTACGTGCATGTTTTATAGGTTCAATTTTTGATGCACCCAAACATATGTTATAAATTTCTTTGCCAAAGTTATCAATAATTTCTTGTATTTTAT
>JAZRJQ010000102.1:0-12502 GCA_045645925.1 Clostridia bacterium
CATTGTAAATCGCATAAAACAAATTAATGCTGGATATTTTGTTATGTTTAACACAAAAAATCAAAAATTTGAAATTCACAACAAAAACTATAAAAACACATTATGCTTAACTTTGCCTTTTAATCAACTTGATTGTAGGGCAATAGATTATGTTTTAAAATCACAAAATGTTGAACAAATGCTTGCAGAAATTGAAAATAATAACTTAAAAATTGAAAAATCAAACAACGAACAATTACAAGATAGAACAACATATCAACTAAACGAAATTTATAACTACGCCAACAAAAAAGTGGTTGATTTTGATGGTAATGCTTATAAATTTGAGTGGTGTTAAAAGGAGGTAAAATGATAGCAAAAGATGTAATAAAAAATGTTGCAACCAATTTGGGTTTAACTGATTTGTTGAACACAACACTTTTAGATGGTTCTAAAACTCCTGATGAAAATCAAACCAACGATGTAAACATTTTAATTTCTTGTTGCAACATGGTTATAAATCAAGTTGCAAGTGAGTATGTGACTTTAAAGAAAAAAACAAAATTAACTTCTAACACTGGTGTTATAAAATATTCTTCAATTTCAACAAATATTATTGTTGACATTTTAAAAGTTAAATTAAATGGTATTGAAGTTCCTTTTTATTGCTCTGTTAACAATCTTGAAACTAGCCCAGGAAGCCTTGAAATAGAGTTTGCGTATCAACCTGCAAATTGCACTCATATTAATTCAGAAATTGACTTTAACAACTTTAAGCTAAGTTCAAGAGTTATGGCTTATGGTGTTACAGCCGAATATTGTTTTATTAACGGAAACTACGATGATGCACTTATTTGGGATAATCGATTTAAAACATCGTTAACAAACATTAATAGAGCTAGGCGAGAACTTAAAATAAAAGAAAGGTTGTGGATGTAATGGTTAAACTGGAAAAGTTAAAAGGTAAAAGTGTGAGTTATAAAAGGTTGAATTATGCACACTTTTTTAATGGTATAAATGTTGATTATAACCAACACATTATGCCAGTTTCTTATTCGGTTAACACATATAATTTCTGTTTTAATAATGGGGCTTTAAAAACGGGGTTGGGAATAGGTGCTGTTTATTTACCAAATTCTTACGACGTTGCAAGTGTGAGTAAAAGATTGGTTAGTTTGCAAGGTTATCATTTTAAAGCAAGTTGGCTTTATAAACGTGAAAATCATAACATGTTTGGTTTGGAAAATTATAGTTATGACAACAAAATTATATTCCAAGAAATTAATGGTGATTTTTATTTGTACGACATATGTATTTCTTTTGACCATATTATTAAAATTGAAAATATTAACATAAAAGGTGAGGCTAGTGTTTTAAATTATAACTTAAATGGTGTTGATTCTGTTTTAATTTGTTCAGCAGATGGAATGTGGGTGTTTGATTCAAGCAGTGTTACAGCAACAAAAATTGATAATGCACCTAAAATTAAAAATATGTGTTTACATTATGAAAGATTGTTTGCAACAGTTGCAGACGATAGGTATGAAGTTTGGTTTTCTGACGACTTAAACCCAACAAATTGGAATATTTCATTAAATGAAGCTGGTTTTATTAAATTTAATGATGATTATGGAATTGTTAATAAGGTTCTAAGTTTTAATGACTATGTTTATGTTTTTAGGGAATTTGGAATTTCAAGAATTAGCGCTTACGCAAATCAAACAGAATTTGATGTTTCAACACTGTTTGTTTCAAGTGGTAAAATTTTTGGAAATAGTGTTTGTGTTTGTGGAAACAAAATTTTAATGCTTACGCAAAATGGAATTTATATGTTTGATGGATATTCAACTTCAAAACTAAACTTAAATATTGATGGTATGTTTGAAGGCACAATGAATCATTTTGTTTGTAGTTGTTATTCAAATGGTAAATATTATTTGGCTTGCAATCTTAACTTTAACGATTATAAAAAAATTGGCTGTGAAAGTGGTGAATATTACAATAATGTGTTGCTTGAATTGGACCTTGAAACAAATAATTTAAACATTTTGCGTGGTGTTGACATTAGAAACTTAAATGCAATTGCTGATGATAAAGTTAACAAGATTATTGCTTGTTATAGGGAAGATGATATTTATTATTTTGGTGAAATTGGCAAGTTTGGTGGTGTGTATGGAATTTCTTTGCCAAAGTGCTGGAAATCGCCATTAGGAGATTTGGGTTATCCTGAAAAAATGAAAATTGTTAAAGATGTTTACATAAAGTCTGACGTTCCACTAAAAGTTACAATAAGAACTGAGAAATTAACAAAATCTTATAATCTTAAACCTAAAAACAATTTAATTCATTTAAGCACTTTGATTAAAGGGAATTTGATTGCTATTGATTTTGAAACAACCGAAAAAGAATGTGAAATTTCAAATCCAAGTGTGATTGTGGGGCTTGTATGATTAACTATGGTAAGGTTGCACTGCAAAAAATCAATGAAATTAACAGAAATTCAATAAAGAAAACAACCGAAACCAACACTTTTATTCAAAAAAGTTATCAATATAATTTGGATTCAACCAATAATTATTTTGTTTTAAATTTGGAAGCGAAAAAACAAAAAGTGTATTTTAGTTTAAGTCTGGATTCCAATGTTAATTGTAAAGTGTACATAAATTCAATTTTGCAGTTTTTTAAACACGACTTTAATTTTGCAACATTTGGATTGTTTGTTGATGGAAATCAAACAATAAAGTTTGAATTTGAAACAAATGTAAGTCAAGTTTGCAAAGTTCAAGTTTTGGGTAATGTTCAACTTGTAGAAGATAATATTATTTTAAAATCTTTAAACTACAACATGTTTTGTGCAAAGCAACTTGAAACAAAATTTAGATATTGCTCAATGGGTAGTTTATCGCAAACAATAAACACTTTTAACGAAAAACGTTTTTATGCTATTAATGGAAGATTTTTAGATATAAACAGTACTTATAATATTTTGATTGAAAGAGATAACAAATGTTATGTAATTGCTCCGGGCGGTGATGAAATTGATGTTGGCCAGTTAAGTGATGCTGTTTTGTTGGATTATAGGTCGGATAAAATATATTATGTTTTTTCTTATATTGAAAATGGTCAACTTAACTTTTTAATGACAAATTCTAACGGTGAAGAAATTGCAAAAACAATGAATTTAAGTTTGGGAAACAACATTAAAATAAGCCAGATTTATAAAGTTGTTAACAATGTTGATGAGTTTAGTTATTTGGCTTGTGTTGATGCTAATTTAAATGTTTATATAGTACTATGCAAATTTGATGAAAATGGCTTAGTTTGGGAATTATCAAAACCTATAAGTGTGGGATGTGGAACATTTGAATCTGCAATAAAAGTTACTTCTAACAACTATATGTTTGCAACAAAAAATAATAACGAAATTAAAATTGTTGATGTTAACATTGATTTTGAAACTTCAATTAGTTCACAAGAGTTTTCAAGAACAATTTATAATTCAGATGGTGTTTGTTTGATTGATGCTGATAACATTGTTTTAAGGTATGATGATTCGTTAATTAATGTGGGTTTGAATTGATAAGAGTAAACAAAAAAATTTTAAACAAAATTAAAAGAATTAATTTTGAACAATTGGTTTTAGGAGGATTACAAATGAACAGTTATAAAGTTCCTTATTACGTAACAAAAAAAGTTGAAGATATTGAATTAAGTGAAAAGCAAAAAGAATCTGTAAATAATATTAATTCAGCATTAGATAATGTTGCTCAAAAATATGCAGGTTCTAATCAAAGCAGTGTTCCAAACAAAATTGAATTAGAGAGAATGGAATTTCAAAAACCAACAGAACAAGAAATTTATAGTCAAAGTGAAAATTCTTTAAAAGAGTATAAGCAAGCAGGGATTAAGGAAATTGAAGATGATTATAAATTAAAGGAAGATAAGTTGTATTCTAACAAGTCTGAATTAATTGAAAGCAATAACAATGCAAAGCAAAATCTTGAAAATTATTATAGTAATGCTGTTGAGAATGCGGAAAATCAAGCATTAAAACGTGGATTAGCACGTAGCAGTATTATTGTTAATCAACTTGATGCTTTTGAAAAAGAAAAAATTGCTGACTATAAAGCATTAGACAAAGAACTTAGTGATCAAATTAACACAATAAACTTTGAACTTAATGCATTAACATCACAAAAACAAAATGCATTAAATAATTTTGATATTACTTATGCTGTAAAGCTTCAAGAAAAAATAAATTCCTTAAACAAAGAGTTGTCTGAAAAGGAGAATGAAGTTGTTAAGTATAATAACGAAATTTCAATTAAGGAAGCTGAATTTAACAAAGATGTTGATGAATTAAAAAATGAAATTGCAAAAAGTAATTGGGAAGATGTTGTTGATGTTATGGAGATTTATGGTAAATATGGTCAAAACGTTGTTAACAAAGTTAAAAGTGACGAAATTTATAACGAAGCAAAAAAATTGCTTAAAAATTTAAGCAAAGACGAAATTGCATATGTTTTACAAGATGAAGGTTTTAAACTAAGGCTTGGCGATAACTATGCAAAGTTGATTGAAGAGTTGTCGTAAATAATATGTGGGAACAAATTTTAGACTTGGCTTTAAACAATGGATTGTGGGCAGTGTTATTTCTAGCACTGCTAATTTACCAACTAAAAGATTCTAGAACAAGGGAACAAAAATATCAGGAAACAATTACTGAACTAAACAAAACTTTAAATAAAGTAAACAAAATTGATGAAAATGTATCAATTTTGACTGAGAGTTTTTCGGAAGTTAAGGAAAATTTAAGTAAAATTGAAAACAGTGTTACAAAACTTACTAGGAAAAAGGGTGAAAAACATGAAGATAAAAACAACGGGATTTTGGATTAGTTTAACAAGTGCAATTGTTTTGGTTGTTCAAGCATTGGCTAATGTTTTTGGTTTTAAATTTGATTCAAGTTATGTTAATGAAATTGTAACAAGTGTTTGTGGTGTTTTGGTTGTTGTTGGTGTTTTAATACCAAGCAATAACAACAATAAAGAAGAACCATTAAATTGTGAAGATTTAATTGAAGAACAAGATGTTTTTGAACAAATAAATGATTTTACTGATTCAAACTTATAAAACTTTAAAAAAGCAGGTGTAAAGCCTGCTTTTTTTGTTGCAAATTGTTTAAATTTTGTTGCCAACATTGTAAAATATTTGAACTAAATGATAAATTATTATATAATATAATAACTAATATCGGGTAATATATGAGAAATTTAAATCAAACTTTAAAATACATTGGCAAAAATTTAATATTTGTTTTTGGGTTTGCTCTTTTGCCAGCCTGTTTTGTTGGTGCTTTTTTGAAGCCTTTTTCAACCATAACTTTTATTGTTGACTACAAAAACATTGTTGTTTCTAATTTTGGCGACATTTTAAAACCTATGTTTAATATTAATTGGGTTGAACTAATAAATTGGTTGCTTGCATTAATTTTGTTTGTTGTTATGATGTCGGCATTTTTAGGAAATATTGAAAATCATTTTAAAAGTGGAAAATTAAATCCATCTTCAACAGGTGATTTTATAAACAATAACGCATTAATTGTTTCGGCGTATGTGTTTATATTTTTAGTTTCTTACTTGGTTTATAAGTTTGTGTTGGGTTTGGTTTGTTTTATTGTTCATATTGTTTTTGGTTGTTTAGGCTCAACACCAACATTGGCACCATATATTTTGTTTGTAATAATTTGTGTTGCCAGTTTGTTGTTTGTGGCATACTTATTTGCGTTAGTTATAATTGCATTAGTTGACACAACAATTTGCGGTTACTCAATTTCAACAAGTTTTTCAGATGCTAACGATATTGTTTCTAAAAGGGCATGGGAAATTGTTTTTCTGGTTGCCTTGCCATTTTTGGTTGTACTACCACTTGTGGTGTTAGGTTATGTGTTTAATTTTGCATTAATTGCAAATTTAACTAGTGTTATGTTGTTGTATATGTACTATCCGGTTTTGGCATACACAATGTACTTTGATTATTCTAGAATTGCTAGATACGATAATGTTAAGCGATATTATTATTAAATTGTAAGGTTTATTTTATGATGTACAAAAACACTTTTAAATTAATATTTTCAAATTTTAGTTTAGTATGGAAAATTTTAGCATACTTAATTATTTCTTTTTTATGTGTTGTTGGTTTGATTTATGCGTGCAGCTTACCAATGGTAAACATTTTACAAGAAAAGGGTATTTTGCCTGGTATTGCTGATTTGTTTAACGAATTTGGAACAGACTTTAATGTTTACAAACTTTTGGTTGCAGTTGTAAACACAATTGAATCTTTTTGTGTGATTATTGTTGAAAATATTTCAAATTTATGGATTTATGTTACTCTTTTAATGGTTATAATTGTTTTTGTTAGACCATTAATTTGTGGTTTTTATAAGTTTGCAACTTGTAACGAATTATACTATTACATGAGCAGTAACATTAAAATGGGCTTTACAACAAGTTTGTTTTCAACATTTAAAACAAACCTAAAATTTCAACTTTGTTCAATATTAGTTAATTTTCCTATTGATTTAGGTTTGATAGCATTTTTCTATTTTGTAGCAAAATGGTTGATTTCGTCTTCTGGATTGTTATTGATTGCTCCAATTTTATTAATTGCGTTATGGTGTTTGTTGCTAGCATTAAAGGTAACATTGTTTGCTGGTTGGATGCCTGCAATTGTTGCTTTTGATTGTGGAATTTGGGAAGGATTTAAACGTGGTGTAAAAGTTGTGTTAAGACGTTTTGCACGTACTTTTTCTGCATCTATCTTAATTTTAATGACATTGTTTGTTGTTAACGTTGTTTGTTCGTTTAGCACATTTGGTGCTGCGCTTGTTGTAACATTTCCATTAAGTTTGGTTGCATTACTTATTTTTGATATGGTTGTGTTCTATTCAAGCCAAGGAATGCGTTTTTATGTTGACAATATAAATGTTGTTACTCCACAAAAAATGGAAGAAACTGACGTTCTTAGTAATTTAAAATATATTATTTAATATTATTCTATTTACAAATCAAATTTTTTGGTTTAAAATAAGTCTACTTTTGTTACTTAAACGTGGGTTACACGTTGTTATATACATTTTAAGATGAATTTGTGGGTTTTATAAGGCGAAAATGTCCTTAGCATTTTTTGTGTGTAAAATATCCATTTAAATTTAAATGTTAAAGTAAAAATTAATTCAATAAAATATTATAAGGAGAAAATTATGGACTTAAAAAAAGAAGTGCAGTCTTCAACAGAAGATACTAAAAAACCAAAGTTCAAAAAAAGAACCACTCGTTATACTGGTTCTAAAACAGCTCCTGCCTTAAAAATTTCTTTTTTGGGTGGGGTTGGTGAAATTGGTAAAAACATGATGGCTGTTGAATATGGCAACGATATGATTATTATTGATGCTGGTTTAACTTTTCCATCTGATGACATGCCAGGAATTGACATGATTATTCCTGACTCAAACTATTTGTTACAAAACAAAGATAAAATTAAAGGTTTAATTGTAACACACGGTCACGAAGACCACATTGGAGCAATTCCATATTTATTACAAAATGTTAATGTTCCAATTTATGCTACAAGGCTTTCTTGTGCATTAATAGAAAACAAATTAAAAGAACACAAAAAAATCAAAGCAAAACTTATTTCAGTAAAACCAAAACAAACAATCAAGTTGGGTATGTTTAGCATTGAATTTGTTAAAGTCACACACTCTATTGGTGGAGCTGTTGGTTTTGCAATTACAACACCTGCTGGTGTGTATTTCCACACAGGCGACTTCAAGGTAGACTATACACCAATTGATGGTGAAGGTATGGATCTAGCACGTTTAAGTGAAATTAGTAAAAAGGGTGTGTTGCTTTTAACTGCTGACTCAACCAATGCTGAACGTCCAGGGTTTAGTATAAGTGAAGCAAAAGTTGGCAAAACAATTGATGCAATATTCTCTCAGCACAAACAAAAAAGAATTATAGTTGCTACATTTGCTTCAAATATTTATCGTGTTCAACAACTTTTAAACATTGCTGAAAAGTATGGTAGAAAAGTTGCGTTTAGTGGTAGAAGCATGGTTAACGTATGCGAAACTGCTAGTAAGTTGGGCGATTTGAAATTTAACAAAGAAAACATTGTTGATATTACACGTGTTGACAAATATTCTGACAACGAAGTTTGTATTTTATCAACTGGCACACAAGGTGAAGCAAGAAGTGCATTAACACGTATGGCTGAAGGTGATTTTAACAAAATTGAAATTGGTGAAAACGATTTAATTATTTTGTCATCTTCTGCAATTCCTGGTAACGAAAAAGCAATTAACAATGTTATTAACTTGCTTTACAAAAAAGGTGCAGAAGTAATTTACGAATCTTTGGCAGAAGTTCACACATCTGGTCACGCTTACCAAGAAGAATTAAAAACATTACATGCTTTATTAAAACCAAAATTCTTTGTGCCATGTCATGGTGAATATCGCCACTTAAAAGCACATGCAAATTTGGCTGAATCAATGGGTGTTCCAAAACAAAACATTGTTGTTCCTGATTTGGGTGATCAAATTACTGTTACCAAAAATACAATCAAGAAAACTGCAACTGTTCCATTTGGTTCATTGCTTATTGATGGTATTGGTGTTTCTGAAATTGGTAGTACAATTTTACGTGATAGAATGCAACTTAGTGAAGAAGGTGTTTGTGTTGTTGTTATTTCAATTAGTATGGCAACAGGAGCTTTAACAAGTAAACCAGACATTATTTCACGTGGTTTCATTTACAAAAATAGTGACGAACTTAACACAATGGAAGAAGCTAAAAATATTGTTATTAACACAATTAGCCAATCTGATTTCAAATCACAAGATTGGAGCTTGATTAAATCTAATATTCGCAAAAACTTAACAGGTTTCTTTGCAAGAGAAATCAAGTGCCGTCCATTGGTTATTCCTGTTATCTTAGAAACCAAATAAATTTAAAAAGTGTGAGTTAATTCTTACACTTTTTTTATTTTTTTGCTATAATATGTTAGTTATGGAAAATTTATTAGATAATTTAATTCAATTAGATGAACAAGCAATGCAAAATTATGAAAAAACTCTTGATGCTGAAATGAAAGAGATTTTGAATTATGCTAGGGGAAATCATATTCCTGTTTTGTTAGAAGATACTGCAAAGTTATTGTTTAACTTGGCATATAAATTGCAACCAAAAAACATGTTGGAAATTGGAACTGCAATTGGTTACAGTGGAACACTGTTGCTTAGTGCTAGTAAAACAAAACTAACAACAATTGAAAATTTTGATAGCAACTATGATTTGGCTAAAAAACATTTTGAAAGTGCAGGATTAACTAATAATGTTGAAATGTTGTTTGGTGATGCGTACAATGTTATTGTTGATTTGCTAAACGCAGGCAAAAAATTTGATTTTATATTTTTAGATGGTCCAAAAGGTCAATATATTAAATATTTGCCAATATTAAAACAGTTGCTTTCTGATGGCGGAATTTTGGTTTCTGATAACGTACACTTTAAGGGTATGGTGTTCTGGGAAGGTGTGATTCCACACAGAAAACGTACGATTGTTGTAAACTTGCGTAAATTTTTAGAAACAATAAAGAACGATACTGATTTTATGTGGAAAGAACTTAAAATTGGTGATGGTGTTATGATTTCAAAATTAAAATAAAAAGGATTAATTTATGTTAGAATTATTAGCTCCTGCTGGAAACATGGAAAAACTTAAAACAGCATTTTATTATGGTGCCGATGCTTGTTATTTTGCAGGCACAAAATATGGGTTACGTGCTTATGCAGGTAATTTTACAGATGAAAACTTAATTGAAAGTGTTAACTATGCTCATTCGCTAGGTAAAAAAGCCTATGTTACAGTAAACATTATTGCACATAACGAAGATTTTGAACAAATGGAAGAATATATTAAATTTCTTCATAAAATTAAAGTTGATGCTGTTATTGTTGCTGATGTTGGAATTATTAGTTTAATTAGACGTGTTTGTCCAGATTTGGAAATTCATGTTAGCACACAAGCAAACATAACAAACAAACACTCTGCAAAATTCTTTTGTGATATGGGTGTTAAGCGTCTGGTTTTGGCTAGGGAACTTGGTGTTAAGGAAATTAAGGAAATAAGGGATTATATTCCTAGCGACGTAGAAATTGAAGCCTTTGTTCATGGTGCAATGTGTATTTCTTACTCTGGTCGTTGTTTGCTTTCAAACTATTTGTGCAATAGGGATTCTAACAAAGGTGCATGTGTTCAAGCGTGCCGTTGGGAATATACTATTCATGAAAAAAGCCGTGACAATGAAGAATATCCGATTTATGAAGATGAACGTGGAACATACATTTTAAATAGTAAAGATTTAAACATGTTAAGCCACATTCAAGAACTTTATAATGCTGGTGTTACAAGTTTGAAAATAGAAGGCAGAATGAAAAGTATTTATTATGTTGCAACAGTTGTTAATGCGTATCGTCGTGCAATTGATATGATAGGTTCAAAAAAATCAGTTGCTCCACTTTTGGAAGAATTAAACAAAACAAGCCATCGTAACTATACAACTGGTTTCTATTTTGGTAGCAATAACAAAGAATGTTTGGAATCTTCAACACCAGTTCAAACACACGAATTTATGGCTGTTGTTTTGGAAGAAGGTAAAGATGGTAGAGTGTTAATTGAACAGCGCAACAGATTTAAAGTTGGCGATGTGCTAGAAGTTTTAAGTCCAACAAACACTTTTAACAAACAAATTGAAATAACTCCAATGCTTAACGAAAAGGGTGAAGAAGTTGTTGATGCTTTGGGCGTTCAACAAAAATTATATTTAAAAACAAAACTAAAACTTCAACCTGGTGACATTTTACGTAAGAAAATTTAGGTATTATGCAAAGTTTAAAATTTGGCTTTATAAACATATTTTTTACAAAATGTTTAAGAACACAACAATTTTTGTTGTGTTCTTTTTTTATTTTTGCAAATTTCGACAAAATGCAACATATATATAAATTTAGGAGGTGAAATTAAAATTTAATTATAGGGGTAAAAAATGATTTTTGAAAGCTACATAAACTTTATTCAAAAGATAATGTTGTTTTCGTCGTATGTAAAAAACAATTCGTCATTTGCAAAACCATTAACAGCAAAACAAGAAAATGAATATTTGGTGAAGTACAAAAATGGAGATGAAGAAGCTTATAAAATTTTGATTGAACACAATTTAAGATTGGTTGCGCATATTGTTAAAAAATATAATGGCGCCGATGAGGCCGACGATTTAATTTCGGTTGGCAGTTTGGGACTTATTAAGGCAATTAAAAGTTACCAGTTAAATCATGGAACGCAGTTTTCAACCTATGCCGCAAAATGTATTGAAAATGAAATTTTAATGTTGCTTCGTGTTAACAAGAAACATAAAAACACAATTTCAATTGAAGATGCTTTGGGTGTTGATAGTGAAGATAACGAACTAGCTTTAATTGATATTATGTTTGAAAGTGATGATGTTGAGCAAAAGGTGAATAATTCTGTTATTTCTGAAAAGTTAAACAGCAAACTAAAACAGGTTTTAACAAAACGTGAGTATGTTATAATTTGTTTGCGTTATGGCTTAAATGGTATGCCAGCTTTAACTCAACGTGAAGTTGCTACCAAACTTAAAATAAGTCGCAGTTATATTTCTAGGTTAGAAAAAAAGGCACTTGAAACAATGCGTGAAAACATTTCTAAAAATGAATATAGTTGAATGGGTTTAGTTTGTTGTAAAAATTGTTAAATTATATATATTTATATATATAATTTATTTTAAACTCCAAAACATAAAATTTGTGTTTTACTATTGCAATTTTATATTGGTTGTAGTATAATATGTTCAGTTAGATATTTATGTGGTCGCATGAATATCATGAGGAAAGTCCGAGCACCACAGAGCAAGGGTACCAGATAACGTCTGGCTAGGGTGACCTAAGGTAAAGTGCAACAGAAATAAACCGCTTTTGATTTTCAAGAGTAAGGGTGAAAGGGCGAGGTAAGAGCTCACCAACTTGTTAGGTAACTAACATTTGCTGTAAACACTACTCGGTGCAAGATAAGAAAAACATTTAAAAGTTGCTCGCTTAGTTTTTCGATACATCGCTTGAACACGCTAGCAATACCGTGTCTAGATAGATGACCACTTAATACAGAACTCGGCTTATTTAATATCTAACTAAATAAACACATACTTAGTTATGTGTTTATTTTTTTTGTTTTAATTGTGTGTATAGGTAAATACTTTACTAATGATATTGATTGTTTTGTGGTTGTTGTATTTTTTGAGTTTAATACTAGTGTTTAGGTGTAAACCGACCAAATTCTCAAAGATAGTGCTATTAGATGGTAAAGCAAAATTTGTTAAAAGATGTTTAGCTGTTGGTAGTAATACTGTTTCGTACAAACATTCTTTCAAGGTTTATATT
>JAZRJQ010000103.1:0-2232 GCA_045645925.1 Clostridia bacterium
AAACAAGATTGTTTTCAACGCCTATTAATCCAACCTCACCACCATCTTTCATTGCCGCATATTTTTGAATTGTAACATTTTTTTCTTCACCATTTCTTACAATGGTTAATTGAATATCTTTTCCAATTTTAACATCTTCGGTTATACCAAACACACCACCATTAAAAAGAGATAATCTTTCACCATTAGCATGTGTTATAACATCCCCCGCCTGCAAACATTCAACGCTGTTGTTAACACCTTCAACAGCCCTAACCATAACTTGTCCGTTACCAATTACCGACAATAAAATTATACTAAAAATTATTGCCGATACAAAGTTAAAAAATGCGCCACAAAATAAAACTATTAAACGTTTCCAAGGAGCTTGGGAATTAAAAGTATCTGCACCATCAGTTTCGGCAATTGAATCTTCACCTTCAAAAGCACAATATCCACCTAACGGTATTGCCCTAATTGAGAAAACTTCACCATTTTTTTTCTTTTTTGAAAATAATGCTTTTCCAAATCCGATAGAAAATTCATTAATTTTAAATTTTAGAATTTTACCGGCTGTATAATGACCCAGTTCATGAATTGTAATCATTAACAAAAGAACTAAAATTGCTATTAAAATGTACCAAATTCTCTGAAATGCACTAGCAATGCTAAGCAAATTGTAAAACAATTCATACTCCTTAAATAAAATTCAATTTATTTATATTATTTATAACCAATTTTTATTACAATAAAATTAAAATATAAACCAATACAAATGCAGAGTTAAAAATTAAACCATCAACCCTATCCATAATACCACCATGACCTGGGAAAATTGTTCCATAATCTTTAACACGTGCTCTACGTTTTAAATAACTTGCAAACAAGTCACCAATTTGACTTATAACTGAACCAATCACACCAAATGCTACAACAGTCCAAATTGTTGTAATTGAACTAAACACAGTAACAAAATCTTTATTTATTGTAAACAACCAATAAACAGCAAAAGCACCTAGCACACCACCTAACAAACCACCAATTGCACCACTAATTGTTTTGTTTGGGCTAATTCTTGGGCATAATTTAGGTCCCTTTAACATTTTACCAACTATTAAAGCCAAAGAATCTGTTAAAACTGTTACTGTAAACACTGTTAACAATAAATAATAGTCAAATGGAATATTTACCAAATTTTCAGCAATTCTTAAATCCAAAACGTGATTAATTAAGAACATTGTTGCAAACAACAAAGTTGGATAAACCACAATAACTGATGTGTTTAAAGCCTTTTTTAAAGCATAAACAACAACATTATCAGATGTTTGATATTTGCTTAATTCCCTTGCAGTTTGTTTCTTTAAAATTAAAGTTAATAAGAATGTTAAAACAAAATAAGTAAGCATTAAACCTAAAATTAACAATAAATAATATTGCCACAACCATGAATTTGCAAAAGCAAAAACAAACCCAACATATAGTGCTGCTGGAAACGAACCAACCAAATATATGTTGTTAAACTGTTTGCTTCTCTCAAAAACCCTTCCAACTTCAACAGCTCCCATAATTGCCATGGCACCAATAACCACGTCAAAAATATATGATGTTAAAAATCTTGAAGCAAACGCTAAAATTAAACCAATTATTAAATATGCGCTTGTAAGCAATCTTGTTTTCATTTGTTCTCCTTAATCGCACCAAAACGTCTGTTGCGTTTTGCGTAATTTATTAAAGCTTTATACAATTCTTTTTTGTTAAAATCTGGCCAATGTGTTTTTGGAAAATAAAACTCAGCATATGATGCTTGCCACAGCATAAAATTTGAAAGCCTATTTTCACCACTTGTTCTAACAATAAAGTCAGGGTCTGGAATTTCTGCTGTGTACAAATAGTTTGAAAAAACCTTTTCATCAACAGATTTTAAACCATCAGAAATTATATTATTAATTGCCCTAACAATTTCTGGCCTACTGCCATAATTAACACACAAATTTACAACCATTTTTGTGTTGTTTTTTGTTTTATTTAAACAATCATCAATTGTTTCAACCAAATCATCAGGAAACGCTGTATAGTCACCCGACACCATAAATTTTACATTTTTATTAAACAATTCAGTCATATCATTTTTCAAAAACTCTCTGAAAAGTTCAAAAAGTGTGTCAACTTCATCTTTTGGTCTATTCCAATTTTCAGTTGAAAAGGCATAAATACTAACATATTTTATGCCTAAATTATAACACTCTTCCAATG
>JAZRJQ010000104.1:0-12222 GCA_045645925.1 Clostridia bacterium
TGTTATTTGTACCTTTAATTGCAACCGTACCAGTTTTACCAGCAACATCAAAATTCAAATTAGCTAGTTTTCGGCTAGTTCCTTTTTTGCATGCTTTTTTTAACATATCTGTCATCAAATAGGCAGTGTCGTCACCAATAACGTTTTGTTCGTTAACTTCATGTTCGTAAATTGTTTTACCATTTTTATCAATAATTTTTTTAATAAAATTACATTTACTATATTTTCCATTATTAGCAAATGGTAAGTAGGAATTTGTTAAATCTTTCAAATTAACACCATTAGTAAAACCACCCAAGGCAATTGCTAATCCATTATCGGTTTCATCAAATTTAATACCAAAATTTTTAGCAAAATTTTTAGCATTATCAATGCCAACATAATTTAAAGTTTTAACTGCCGGAATGTTTAAGCTATCACATAAACTTTCTTCAACCGAAACGTATCCTTTATACGTTCCACCCACGTTTTTAGGGGAGTATCCGTCAAAATCAATTTCTTGGTCAAGTATTAGAGTTTTTGGCGAAATAATGCCATTTTCTAAGGCTGGTGCATAAACTAACGTTGGTTTTATAGCACTTCCAGGTTGTCTTGAAAAATTAACCAAGTTATAATCACTTTTACCACTATATGCCACAACACCTTTTGTTTTATTGTTCAACAAAATTAATAATGAATCATTAGTGTTTCCATAACTGTTAACATGATAGTTACTTTCATTATTAGCAATATCATAAAGCAAATCTTGTTTGTTTTTATCAAAATATGAATAAATTTTAATTCCACTACTACGCAATTCTTTTTCGTTTAAGTTTAATAGTTCTTGTGCTTCATTTAAACAAGCATTTATGTAAAGACTATTTTTATTTTCTTTGTTTTGCGCAACAATTTCAAGTGGGCTGTTTACGGCATCATCATATTGTGCTTGTGTGATTTTTTTATCTTTTAACATTTCACTTAAAACCAAATTTCTTCGTTCCAAACATTTTTCTTTGTTATAAACAGGTGAGTAAGCATAAGGTGACTTTATAACACCAGCAAGTGTTGCACTTTCACTTAAATTAAGCTCAGTTGCCGATTTCCCAAAATATGTTTGAGAAGCCTTTTCAATTCCATACGAATTTTCGCCAAAATAGATAACATTTAAATAACTTTCCAAAATATCTTTTTTGCTAAATTGTTTTTCAAGTTTTTTTGTTAGCAACATTTCTTTAATTTTTCTTGTTATTGTTTTTTCGCTGCTTAAATGTGTGTTTTTTATTAACTGCTGACTAATTGTGCTTGCACCTTCCTTAAAACTACCAGCTTTTAAGTTGTTAATCATTGCTTTTGCAATTCGTTTATAATTTAGTCCTTTATGCTTAAAAAAAGCCTTATCTTCAATGCTTATAAAGGCATTTATGGTGTTATTAGATAAGTCTGCAACATTAACAATATTTTTACTTGTTATATTGTTTTCCAACTCTTTGTTGTAATCATCAAAAACACATATTTCTTGATTTGCAGCTATAAGTTTTTCTTTATCAAACTTAACATTGTTTGTACCCATAATATTATTTATGAAAATCGCCACAAACAATGAGCATAATATTAAAGCAACCAAACCTGTAATAATCGTAATTTTTAACCATTTTTTCATGTTTTCACCTATACACTTATTATCCCAAAACCTACAAAAATTATTTATAGAATTATTCAGTTGAAACTTTTATTTTTAATTCACACAAAAACAACAAAATTAAATTAGCCTTTAACACATGTTGCTGTTGATTTTAATTAAAATTTTATGATATACTTATTTTGTAGAAATTTGCATTAAATTATATTTAATGCATTATAACAGGAGAAATTGTTTTATGAAAAAACATTACTATATAAAAACCTATGGCTGTCAAATGAACGTTCACGAAAGCGAAAAACTTGCAGGCATGTTAAAAAGTTTAGAATATGAAGAAACAACTAACATCGAAAACGCAGATGTTATTGTTTTTAACACTTGCTGCATTCGTGATGCTGCCGAACAAAAAGTGTTAGGCAATATTGGCGCCGTTAAAAAACTTAAAAAACTTAATCCAAATTTAATTATTGCTGTTTGTGGTTGCATGGCTCAGGAAGATGGCAGAGCAGATTTATTTAAACAAAAATACCCACATGTAAGCATTGTTTTTGGCACACACAATTTACATAAATTCAAAGAATACTTAATTGAATTTAACAAAACAAAACATAAAATATACGATATTTGGGAAACCGAAAAAGAAATCAACGAAGATGTTGACATGTATAGAACAAGCAACAATAATGCTTGGGTTAACATTATGTATGGCTGCAACAATTTTTGTACTTACTGCATAGTTCCTTACGTTAGGGGCAGAGAAAGAAGCAGAGCAATGGATGACATTGTAAACGAAGTAAAAGGCTTAATTGCCGAAGGTTACAAATACATAACACTTCTTGGTCAAAATGTTAATAGTTACGGAAACGATTTTAAAGACGGAACAAATTTTGCACAACTTTTAACAACTCTTGCAAAACTTGAAGGTGATTTTAGAATTAAGTTTATGACTTCTCACCCAAAAGACTTAACCAGTGAAGTTATTAATGCGATTGCTATCGAACCAAAACTTAGCAAAGTAATTCATTTACCTGTTCAATCTGGCAGTAACAAAATTTTAAAGTTAATGAACAGAAATTATACTGTTGAACATTACAAAACATTAATAAAAGAAATTAAAGAAAAAGTTCCAAACTACTTTATTTCAACCGATATTATTGTTGGTTTCCCACACGAAACAGAAGAAGACTTTATTCAAACATACAACTTGGTTGAAGAAGTTAACTATGGTGGTGTGTTTGGATTTATGTACTCACCAAGAACTGGGACAATTGCTGAAAAGATGGACGAACAAGTTCCACAAGAAATTAAAAATGAACGTGTAAACCGTTTACTTGGTTTAAGCAAACAAATAATTAAAGAGCAAAACAAAACACTTATAGGAAAAACACTTGAAGCTTTGGTTGAAACAAAATCAGAAAGTGGTGAGTACTATGCAACCTTGGATTGTGGTAAAAACGTTATTATAAACAGTAGTGAAACATTAAATTTACCAACATTCAAAAATGTTAAAATTACCGGAATTAACAGAAATAAACTTATAGCAGAATTCACAAACTAGAAGGAGGCAATCATGCCATTATCACCAATGATGCAACAATATGTTAATACAAAGGAAAAATACAAAGACGCAATTTTGTTATATCGTCTTGGCGATTTTTATGAAATGTTCTTTGAAGATGCTGTTGTTGCAAGTAAAGCACTAGACTTAACCCTTACAGGAAAACAATGTGGTTTAGAAGAACGTGCACCTATGTGTGGAATTCCTTATCACGCTGTTGAAGGCTATTTAGCAAGATTAATTGAACAAGGATTTAAAGTTGCAATTTGTGAACAATTAACCGAACCTAAAAAAGGTGTAAAACTTGTTGAACGTGATGTTATAAGAGTTATAACCCCAGGAACATTAATTGATAGCAACTTGCTAGACGATAAAAAGAACAACTACATTTTATCTGCTTTCTATGATGGCGGAATGGTTGGTGTTTCTTATACCGACATTTCAACAGGTGTTATTTATTTAGCAAATCAAGACCTTTCAAAATTCAATGATTTACTTGTTAGAGTTAAACCAAGTGAAATTATTTGTAATGATAAACTAGCCAAAGTTGCCGACACTCTAATTGCTACTAAATTGCAAATTATTCCACATTTTCAAGTTAGAGCATTTGAAAGTTTTGAATATGATGAATGTTATAAAGTGCTAACATATCAAATAGACAAAAAAGAACTAATTGGTTTAAACGATAAAGAACAAACTGTTATTAGTGCAGGCGTTTTAATTAAATACTTATTAGAAACTCAAAAACGTAGTTTATCGCACATTAACTCAATTTCATATATTAACGATTCAGAATTTATGTCGTTAGATAGCAACACAAGAAGAAATCTTGAAATAACTGAAACAATAAAAGACAGAAAAAAACGTGGCTCTCTTTTATGGTTACTTGATAAAACTCAAACAAGCATGGGTAGCAGAATGTTACGTAGTTTTGTAGAACAACCTTTGTTTGACGAAAAACTAATTAATCAACGCTTGAATGGTGTTGAAGAACTTGTTAGAAATGTTGTTGTTAGAGATGCTTTAAACGATTTATTAGACTCAGTATATGATATTGAAAGGCTATGTGGAAAGGTAAGCTATAACAATATCACCCCAAAAGATATGATTGCTTTAAAAAATTCACTTGCCGTTTTGCCACAAATTAAAGATAGGTTATCAAACTTTAAAAGCACTATTATTAAAAATATTTCTAAAGATATTTTTGACTATTCTTCAATTTTCAACTTGCTAGATTCTGCAATAGTAGAAAATCCACCTTACATTTTAAAAGATGGCGGATTTATTAAAAAAGGTTATAATGCAGAACTTGATGAAATTTGTAATATTTCAAAAGATGGCAAAAGTTGGATTGCAACATTAGAAGCAAAGGAAAAAGAAGACACCGGAATTAAAAATTTAAAAATTGGTTTTAACAATGTTTTTGGATATTATATTGAAGTTTCAAAAACACAAATTGGACAAGTCCCTTATAGATATCAACGCAAACAAACAATTGCAAATGGTGAAAGATATATTACCGAAGAATTAAAAGAAATGGAAAATAAAATTCTTCATGCAGAAGAACAAAAAATTGCGTTAGAACTAAAATTGTTTAACGAAATAAGAGAAGTGTTGTTAGAAAATGTAACTGCTATGCAAAAAACAGCACGTCAAATTGCTGTTTTGGACGCATTGTTATCATTGGCAACTGTTGCTTGCGAACGCAATTATAACAAACCACAAGTTTCAAGTTCTTTAAACTGCATTGAAATTGTTAACGGCAGACACCCAGTTGTTGAAGCATTGTTAAAAAATGAAGATTTTGTTCCTAATGACACATACCTAGATAATGCCGATGCCAGAACAATGATTATTACTGGGCCTAACATGGCTGGTAAAAGTACATATATGCGTCAAGTTGCATTAATTACATTAATGGCACACATTGGTAGTTTCGTTCCTGCACAAAAAGCAAATATTGCATTAACCGACAAAATATTTACACGTGTTGGCGCTAGTGACGATTTGGCTTTCGGACAAAGTACATTTATGGTTGAAATGTCAGAAGTTAGCAACATTTTAAAGCAAGCAACAAACAATAGTTTAATTGTTTTAGACGAAGTTGGTAGGGGAACAAGTACATTTGACGGATTAAGCATTGCTTGGAGTGTTATGGAATATTTAAGCAAAACATTAAAAGCAAAAACCTTGTTTGCAACTCACTACCACGAATTAACCGAATTGGAAGGTATGCTTGAAGGTGTTAAAAACTATCGTATTAACGTTAAAGAATTTAATGACTCTATCATATTTTTAAGAAAAATTGTTAGGGGTGGAGCAAACAAAAGTTTTGGTATTGAAGTTGCCAAACTTGCCGGACTTCCTGAGAACGTTATTTCAAGAGCAAAAGAAATTTTACATACATTGGAAGAAAATGAAATTAACAAAAATTCTTCATTGATAAAATTAAATGAAAATGCTGACACAATAAAATATCAAAAATCAGCAATGGAAGTTGCTAACATTTTAAGAGATTTAAAAGTTGAAACATTAACACCATTAAATGCTTTTGATTTGTTAATTCAACTTAATGGAAAAGTTAAAAAGGATTAAAACATGGCTAATATTAATATTTTAGACAAATCAATATTTAATCGAATTGCAGCAGGAGAAGTTGTTGAAAAACCTGCAAGTGTGGTTAAAGAACTTGTTGAAAACTGTATTGACGCAGGTGCAACAATGATAACCATTGAAATTGTTGGTGGTGGAATTAAAAAAATAAGAGTAACCGACAATGGTTGTGGCATGGATTACGACAACTTACCAAAAGCATTTTTACCACATGCAACAAGCAAAATTGCTTGCCTTGATGATTTAGACAAAATTGGAACACTAGGTTTTAGGGGTGAAGCATTAAGTAGTATTGCATCAGTGGCAAAAGTTACAACAATTTCAAAAGTTAAAACCAATGAATCTGGCTCAAAAATTATTATTGAAGGTGGAGAAATTGTTGAACTTAGCGAAGTTGGTGCTGTTGATGGAACAAGCATAACAATAGAAGACTTGTTTTACAATGTGCCAGCAAGAGCAAAATTTTTACGTAAACCAAAAACTGAAGAAAGCGAAATAACAAACCTTGTTTCACGCTTAATTTTGGCAAATCCTACCATTGCTATTAAATATGTTGTTGATGGTAAAATTATATTCCAATCACCAGCTACAGACTTAAAAGATGCAATTTACACAATATATGGTGCAAATACTGTTGAAAGTATTGTTCCAATTAAATATACTTACCAAAACTTAATTAATGTTGAAGGATATATTGGTTTACCTTCATACACAAAACCAAACAGAACATATCAAACAATTATTATCAACGGCAGATATGTTAATAACAAAACAATTTCGCAAGCCATTTTTAACGCTTACGAACCATATATTATGAAAAGTTGTTTTCCATTCTTTGTTTGTCATGTAACTTTACCATTAGACAAAGTTGATGTAAACGTTCATCCAAACAAACTTGAAGTTAAATTTGAAAATAACAACATGATTTTTGGTGCTTTTTATACTCCAATTAGTGAAGTTTTGCACGATTTAAGCACCAAAGTTAGAAAATATGAATCTGAAGAACTAATACAAGAAAATAAGTCAGAAATGCCTGATTTAAGCCAATTAAAAGTAATTAGCAACACTTCTGGTAAACAATTTGAACAAAACGAATCTAGCTTTGAAGAACAAAAAGAAGAAGTTAAATACGCAACAATTGAAGATGATGAAGAAGATATCACAACACCTGTTATTTCAAACTCTCAAACAGTGTTAACAAATTCAAAACTAAGTAGCAATTTGGAAACATTTTTAAGTCCAAGTTCTTCAACAAGTTTTATGGTTGAAAACAACACATTGGCTTCCGACTTAATTTCAATTGCAACAAAAGAACATGTTTTTAGCCAAGCAGATTTGTTTGAAGATAAAAAAGTTGATTTAAACACCGTTAAAATAATTGGTATTTGTTTTAACACTTATATTATAGTTGAAAATCAAAACAGCATTTATTTTATTGATCAACATGCAGGGCATGAAAGATTATTATATGACAAATTTAAACAAAGTTTTGAAAACAATGAGCTTGCAACACAATCACTTTTAGTACCTTATATTTTGAACACAAACTTCTTAGAAAGTGATTTTATTAATAACAATATTGAAGTGTTCAAAACACTAGGATTTGATGTTGAACCATTTGGAATAAACAGTTTCAAGGTTTCTTCGGTTCCTGTTTTGTTAAAAGATATATCATTACACCAATTCTTTAATGATGTTCTAAAAGACATTAGTCATAATTTAAATTTATCAAAATCTGATATTTTAAAGGATTATTTAGAGCGTTCTGCATGCAGAAGTGCTGTTAAAGCAAATGACATTTTATCAAAAGGCGAAGTTGAAAAACTTTTAAATATGCTTAACGATTATAATCAAGTTTTATTGTGCCCACATGGCAGACCGGTTATTATTGAAGTTACTTCTAAAGAAATTGAAAAATGGTTTAAAAGGATTGTTTAATGTTTAATTCAGTTATTATTTTAGGACCAACAGCAAGTGGTAAAACAGACATTTCTATATCTTTGGCAAAACAATTAAATTCAGAGATTATTAACGCCGATTGCATGCAAATTTACAAAGAACTAAACATTGGAACTGCAAAAGCAACTTTGGAAGAACAAGATGGAATTAAACACCATCTGCTTGACTTTGTTGAACCAACCAAAGATTTTAGTGTAAGCGAATATAAAAACCTTGCAATGCCTATTTTAACCAACATAATTAATGCTGGCAAAATTCCAGTTATTGTTGGGGGAACAGGTTTTTATGTTCAAAGTTTGTTAACAAATTTTGATTACGGAAACAGTTTCAAATCGGAAGAACTTAGGGAAGAATTACTAAATTTTGCAAAAGAAAATGGTAACGAAGCATTACACAATATGCTAAAAAATATTGATGAAGAAAGTGCAAACAAGATTCATCCTAACGATACAAAACGCGTTATTAGAGCAATTGAAATTTTTAAACTTTCTGGAACAAAAAAATCAGAAATAAACAATACTATGCAAACTAATACGCAAAACCTTCTAAAACCCCTAATTATAGTGCTAAATCGCAACAGAGAGGAATTATATGAAAGAATTAATTTGCGTGTTAATTTAATGGCAGAATTGGGCTTGGTTGAAGAAGTTAAAACACTTATTAAAAAATATAAGTTAACAATAAATAACCAATGCATGCAAGGCATTGGTTACAAAGAAATTTTGGAATATTTAAATAATGAAATTTCATTAGAAGATGCTTTGGAAAAAATAAAAATTTCAACCAGACATTATGCAAAGCGCCAATTAACTTGGTTTAGAAATCAAGTTGAAGCTTTATGGATTAACTTGTCTGAAATATCAAAAAGTGAAGCAGTTGATTTAATTATTAGTAAATTAAAATAAATAAAAAAAACATACAATTTCTTGTATGTTTTTTTTGTTGAATGTAGTTAAATTAAAATTTTCTAATCAAGCCAACAACTTTACCTAAAATTTCACAAGTGTTAGTGTATATTGGGTCCATTGCATCATTTTCTGGTTGCAAACGATATCTTCCATCTTCTTTATAGAAACGTTTAACTGTTGCAGAACCATCAATTAAAACTGCAGCAATTTCACCATTGTTAACACTGCTTTGTTGCTTAATAATAATCTTGTCACCATCATAAATTCCAGCATTAATCATACTTTCGCCACTAACAGTTAAAATAAATAAACCTTCACCCCTAAAAAGGCTAGGAGATGCTAGGAAATATTCTTCAGTGTTTTCAACTGCCAAAATAGGTTCACCGGCAGTAATTTTACCAACAATAGGAATTCTAACATAATTACTAAAATTAGCAATTGTTTCACCAACAACTTCTAAAGCCCTGTTTTTGTTTGGACTTTTCTTAATTAAACCATCGTTTTCAAGTTTGTTTAAATAATAAGAAATTGTGCTAGTTGAACTTACTTTAATGGCTCTACACATTTCTCTAACAGTTGGAGGGTAGCCAAACTCTTCTTGATGATTTTTAATATAGTTTAACAATTCTTCTTCTTTATTAATTTTACGCATGTAAAACCACCTTTACTAATAGTTATAAAATATTAACACATAATCACACCATTTGTCAAACATTTGTTCTAACAAATTTTTAAAAGATTATTTTTGTTTGTAGGGAAGTTTTAATAAAAAAATTCATAGTAAAATCACTATGAATTTAATCTTTTCTAAGCTTAACTTTTGTTGAAGCTTCACGTCTAATATCTTCACTCATTGCAGCGTAATGTTTTCTGGTTGTGTTAACATCTTTATGGCCCAAAACAGTTGCAACAACATAAATATCATTAGTTTCTCTATAAAGGTTTGTACCATAAGTACTACGCAATTTGTGTGGTGTAATATGTTTTAAAGGAGTTATAATGCTTGCATATTTCTTTACCAGTTTTTCAACAGACCTAACACCTAATCTTGTATTTTGAAGGCTTATAAATAAAGCTTTTTCATCGTTGGGTAAGTCTTTTATATTGCTTCTTACAGCAAGCCATTTTAAAAGGGCATCTTTAACTTCATCGTTAAAATACAATATAACTCTTGCTCCACCTTTTCTGGTTATTGTGAAGGCATTATTTTCAAAATCAATATCGTCAACATTTAAACCAACACATTCAGAAATACGAATTCCTGTTCCCAAAAACAACGATAATAAGGCAAAATCACGTTCCTTTGTGTGTTTATGAAAACCTTTTTGCATGGTTGTTAGGCCTGTTCCATCTTCTGAAGCATCTAAAAGTTTAACAACCTCATCAACTTCCAATCTAATAATTTCGCTTTCTCTATATCGTGGAGTGTCAACCTTTGTTCCAACATTGTTATCAATTTTTTCTTTTTTAAAAAAATACTTTAACAAAGCTCTAACACTGCTTAATTTTCTACCTTTTCCTTTTAAACCATTTCTATATGTTTGCTTACCAACTTTATAAACAGTTAAGTAATCTAAAAACATTTCTAAATGTGTGCTTGTTACCTTGTTTAAATCTTCAAGGGTAAGGTCTGCAACTTTTTTACCATAAAATTCTTGCGTGTTTGTTACCAAAAAATCAAAAAAAATCTTTAAGTCCCTTGCATAACCAAGTCTGGTTAAGGGTAGAGTTTGGTTTTCAATACCCATAAAAAACTGACTACAAAAACTTGGCAACTCAAGTCTAAGTTCCCTAATTTTTAAAATATTTTCTTCATCACGTTGTAAAAAGTAGTTAGAATTTCTCATCACAATTAATTATATAACAGTTCGTTAAATAAAATCAAAGAAAATTACTAAAATTAAAAATGACATTTTAAAACTATTGTGTTACAATAATAAAGGAAATTTATACAAAAGGGAAATTGAGAATATGTTAAATTTTGATCAATATTTAAACATTATAGACACAGTTGGCTACAAAAATGTAAAAACAAATTTAATGGATTTAACTAAAATTGTGGTTAATAATTTTTTTGCTGACAAACCAATGTTTAAGGAATCTAATTTTAAATATCATTATTATGATGATTTTGTTTTTGAAACAAACAATAGCGAAAATAATTTTATAACACTATACGTTGAAATTAATCAACCTAAAAATGTAAAAGCTATTCCTAACAAAAAATTTAAAGCAAAAGATAGCAAAGTTAAAGACCTTCATTTAACCTTAGAAGAAATTAAAAATGGTTTATTTAATAATTTTGTTATGTGCTTTGATGAAACCACATTATTGTGGCAAGATAAATACAGCATTAACTTGTCAATCAACGAAATTGTTGATGATGAAAAGGTTAATTATTTGGTTAAAATAATTCCATGTTTTACATATGTTAACGAAAACAATGTAAAGGGTGTTATTTATTACGACAACTCATTAAACCATATTGAAATAGAATATCCTGTTTTAAGCACTAAAAACTTTAAAGCAAAAAATAAAGAAACAAAAAATCTTTACTATTATTATGATATTTTACTAAAAAACATTTTGTTGGCTGAACGTAAAGAAAAATTTGTTTATTTTGAAATTTTTGAAACATTATTATATAATGTTCCAAATAAATTGTTTGAAGATAAATCCGAAAAAACATTAATGCAAATTATAAACTTTTTAAGAAACAATAATTTAAAAGATTATAAAACAATCGATGAACAAGATTATATGTTCACATCAAAATATAAATCATTCTCAATTTTATATGTAAAACACGCATTAGGACAAATCGAAAAACATATCAAAAAATTACAAAAACTTAGTGCTATGCAAGATTAAAAGGTACTATGCAATCAATAAAAAACAGCTAAAAATGGTAATTTAAAGATGGAATTAAATAAATATTCCATCTTTTTTTGTGCAAAATACAACCAAATTGTCGTTTAAAATTTAGCAATAATTATAAGTAACAAATATTTAATGACAAAATTAACAAAAAATCAAAAACACGTAATAAAGCCCCGTTTTATGCTTAACTATTCGTAAAACTATCCTTTTGCGAATAGTTTATGAATGTGTTTTTTTAATTTTTTGCTTACGCCCTTATAAAATTTTTTATAACATTTTACTTTTAAACAAAAAAAATAAGGTGAAGCAAGTAATCGTCACTTGTTCACCCTATATAAAACTTGTTACATCTAATATAAGTCCTATCTCAAAAGTTGTAATAAGAAATTATATTCTTTTAAAGTCGCCCTATACTTTTTATAATCAGGCATAATACTTTCAATAATTTTATAAAAATTTTTACTATGATTAAATTCTAGTAGATGACTTAATTCGTGAATAATAACATAGTCAATTACTTTATGTGGTAACATGCTAAGCCTTAAATTAAAATTAATTACACCATTTTGACTGCAACACCCCCACCTTCTTTTAGAATTATCAATTTTAATTAAAGAATAGTTAACCTGCATCAAGTTGGAAAAATATTCAATCCTGTTTTTTACAATTTCTTTTGTTAATTTTGA
>JAZRJQ010000105.1:0-4833 GCA_045645925.1 Clostridia bacterium
AAATTTTTGATAAACTATTTTTGGAAAACATATATGGGGTGAATTATGATTTTAGACGGAAAAGCCTTAGCAACAAAAATAAAAACGGAATTAAAAGAAGAAGTTACAAATTTAACAAACACACACAACAAAACACCTAAACTTGCCGTTGTTATTGTTGGAAACGACCCTGCAAGTTGTGTTTATGTTAGAAACAAAAAGAACGCTTGTGCATTTTGTGGCATTGAAAGTGTTTCGGTTGAACTGGCAGAAACAACAACCCAACAAGAACTTGAAAAAACTTTAACAAAACTTAACAACAACCAAACCATAAACGGAATTCTGTTGCAACTACCTTTGCCAAAACACCTTAACGAACGTGATGCACTAAACTGCATTTCAGCCGAAAAAGACGTTGATGGCCTTGGCAAGGAAAACTTGGGAAAACTTTTAACACAAGAAGATGGTTTGATTGCCTGCACTCCAAGTGGCGTTATGGAAATATTTAAGGAATATAACATTGAACTAAGTGGTAAAAATGTTGTTATAATAAACAGAAGTGTTTTGGTTGGCAGACCACTATCTGCACTTTTAACAAATGCAAACGCAACTGTTACTGTTTGCCACTCTAAAACCAAAAATGCTGAATTTTACACCCAAAATGCCGATATTGTTATTACCGCCGTTGCTAAAAAAGAGTTTTTAACGACAGATATGGTTAAAGAAAACGCAGTTGTTATTCATGTTTCTATTGTAACAACCGAAAACGGACTTTGTGGCGATGCTAAATTTGATGAGTTACAAAACAAAGTTGCTTACATCACCCCTGTTCCAGGTGGAGTTGGACCACTAACAATTGCAATGTTACTAAAAAACACTGTTAAAGCCTTTAAAAAGCAAAACAACATAAATTAAGATGCAAAATTGCATCTTTTTTTTAATAAAAAATCTTGTTTTAACATATATACAATAAAACCAAAGTTACAAATTTTAGTGCTAATAAATTTACTTAATTTTTCGTGTTTGATATACTAATGGTAAGATAAAATTAGAATTATGTGCAAAATTATCAATAAAAGGTATTAAAAATATGACTACAATAAATAACAATGCATTTGTTTATGACGAAGAAAGTTTACCAAAACTAACTTCCCAACAACTTGAAATGCTTAAAAAAGTTGAAATTATGTTTGGCGACATTACACGTGTTGCTTGCGACGTTATTGTTAACTCAGCAAGCAAAAGCCTTTTAGGTGGCGGTGGGGTTGACCTTGCAATTCATACAGCAGCAGGCCCAAAACTAAAACAAGAATGTGCAAAACTTGGTGGTTGTGAAACTGGCGAAGCAAAACTTACAAAATCTTACAAACTACCTTGCAAACGTGTTATTCACACAGTTGGCCCTGTTTACAGCCGTGACGAACGTGTTGAAGCTAGCGAACAACTTGGTTTATGTTATCAAAATTGCTTAAAGTTGGCAGACGAAAATAAACTTGGAACAATAACATTCCCTGCAATTTCTACTGGAATTTTTGGTTTCCCAACCAGACTAGCACTTCCAATTATTGCACAAGTTGTAACAAACACTTTGCTTGAATGCAAAAACATTAAGCAAGTTAATTTGATTTGCCATTCCCCTATTCAATACACAGCCTACACAAACTTTTTTGACGAAATTAAAAAACAAGCTAACTAAGTAAAAGGGGTTAACCCCTTTTCTTTTTGCTATAAATAACTTAGGAGAAAACACATGGAAACAATAGTTTTAGCATCTAACAATGCACACAAAATTAAAGAATTTAAAGAAATTTTAACCGAATTTAACATTGTGCCAATGGCAGAAGTTGGATTTAATGAAGAAATTGAAGAAAACGGAACAACATTTATTGAAAATTCAAAAATTAAAACCGATGCAATTTCAAAATATTTAAAAAGCAAAAATCTTAACTATATGGTTATGGCAGACGACAGTGGTTTGTGCGTTGATGCATTAAACGGCGAACCTGGTGTATATAGTGCGCGTTACGCTGGTGAACACAACCACCAAGCAAACCGTGACAAACTTCTTAGAGTTATGGAAGGAGTGGAAGACAGAAGCGCAAAATTTGTTTGTTGCATTACTCTACTTAAACCAAATGGCGAACTAATTGTTGCACAAGGTGAAGTTCACGGAACAATTACCACTTTTGAAGATGGTGACACAAGTTTTGGTTTTGATTGCTTGTTCCGTTCAAACGAATTGGGTAAAACTTTTGGAAACGCAACTGCCGAAGAAAAAAACAAAGTTTCACACCGTGGCAGAGCAATTGAAGAATTAAAAAGACAATTAATGGTGTAACATGGAAAACAATTCAGTAACACCACAACCCAAGAAAACCCAACAAAAACCAAAACAACAAAAAAAGATTGCCAAACCACAACCTAATGCTTTTAAGCAAAAATATTTTGAGTTTTACGACGATGTTAAAACTCACAACAATGGGCCATACGATTGGTAAAAATAAATAAGGATAAAAACATGATTTCAGTTGTATTAGTTGAACCAGAAATTCCACAAAACGCAGGAAATATTATTAGAACTTGTGCTGCAACAGGTTGCAAACTTTACATGGTAAAACCCCTAGGCTTTGTGCTAGACGACAAGCACTTTAAACGTGCTGGGTTAGACTATTTTAGTTTAAGCAATTTTGAAGTGGTTGATAGTTTTGAAGAAATATACGAAGCAAATAAGGACAAACAATTCTATTTTGCAAGCACAAAAAGCAAACACACCTACGCCGAAGTCGAATACCCTACCGATTGCTTTATTGTGTTCGGTAAGGAAAGTTTTGGGTTAAGAGAAAGTTTGTTGAAAGAACACTACGACGATTGCATACGAATTCCTATGTCAGAAGGCGCAAGAAGTTTAAATCTTTCAAATTCCGTTGCAATAATTGTTTACGAAGCACTACGCCAAAACGACTTTTTTAGTTTAAAAAATTTAGGCGAATTAACAGGAAGAATTGATTAACAATTCTTCCTGTTTTGTTTTAAAATTTTAAATTGGGTATTGAATAGCAACGCATAATATGTTAAAATACATTTAGTAATTTATGGGAGTTACTTATGAAAAAATTAACAGAAAACATGTGGAACGAAGTTTTGGCATATAACGAAACAAAGGAAGCAGAAATTTTAGAAAATGGCGTAACCTTGGAAGACTATATGTTGTGTGCTACTGAACTAGTTGAAAATAAAAACAATATTGTTATCACTGGTTTAAAAAGTTTGAAGGCAAAATCACAAAATGTTGCCAAAGCTTTTGCCGAAGGACACCCTTTAACCGATACAATGTTTAACTCTAAAACAGATGCAATGTTTATTGATGCTTGCATTGTTGAAGGTGAATTTCATAAAGAAAACTATTTGTATGAAGCAGTGTTGAAAACAGACATTTCAGAATATGACAGATTTAACGTTAAAGATGTTCACACACAAGTAGGATTGGTTAAAGAAATTTGTGTTAAACAAATTGATGGTGCAATCAACGACGCAAACTTTGCTCGTGACGAATATATTGCATACACAAAATCAAACGAAGGCATGAAAAAATAAGTTATCTAAAAAACAAAAAGAAGGCTTAATTAAGCCTTCTTTTTTATGTTTTACTTTTATTCAAACCCCTATTACGCATTTTCTTCTGGTGCTTTGTCGCAACCTTTAATTGTTAGGCTGATACGTTTTTTGTTAACGTCAACACTTAACACTTTAACGTTTACAACGTCACCAACTTTTAACACTTCGCTTGGGTGTTTAATGTAATCTTTACTAATTTCACTAATATGAACTAAACCATCTTGGTGAACAGAAATATCAACAAACACACCAAAGTCAATAACGTTTCTAACAACGCCAGTTAAAACCATGCCAGGTTTTAAGTCTTCAATGCCAAGTAGTTCACTCTTTAAAATTGGTTTTGGAAGTTCGTCACGAACGTCACGACCTGGTTTTAACAATTCTTTAACAATATCCTGCAATGTTGGAACACCAATATTGATTGTTTGTGCAACTTTTTCTTCCCCTTCTTTTTCAACAAGTTTAGGTAATAGTTCCAAGTTGCCATTTTTAACATCGGCTTCGCTTAAACCAAAATATTTTAGCAATCTGTGTGTTGCTTCATAAGCTTCTGGGTGAACACCGGTGTTATCCAAAATATTTTCACCATCAGTAACACGCAAGAAACCAGCACATTGTTCAAACGCTTTTGCACCAAGTTTAGGAACTTTTTTAAGTTCTTCACGAGTTTTTATTGTGCCTTTTTCATGACGGTATGTTTCAATGCTTTTTGCAATACCTGAATTTAAGCCAGCCACGTGTGAAAGTAGGCTTGCACTAGCAGTGTTAACGTCAACACCAATTGAGTTAACGCAAGTTTCAACAACACCATCTAAAACCTCACTTAAACGTGCTTGTGGCATATCGTGTTGATATTGACCAACACCAATTGATTTAACATCAATTTTGATAAGTTCTGCAAGTGGATCTTGCAAACGTCTTGCAATTGAAACTGCACTACGAAGTGCAACGTCGAAATCAGGGAATTCTTGAGCGCCAAGTTTGCTTGCAGAGTAAACTGATGCGCCAGCTTCGTTAACAACTGCATATTCAACTTTACGATCTAATTTTTTAATTAAGTTTGCAACAAAAATTTCACTTTCTTTTGTTGCTGTTCCATTACCAATTGAAATAACATCAACATTATGTTTTTCAACAAGCATTTTAATACGGTCTTCTGCTTCGGCAATTTTGTTTTGTGGTGGTGTTGGATAAATTACGGTTGTGTCTAACACTGCACCAAGTTCGTTAATAACTGCA
>JAZRJQ010000106.1:0-4821 GCA_045645925.1 Clostridia bacterium
TCTATTATTTCTTTTATTTTGTTAAGGTCATTGTCTAAATCAAGATTATTTATTGTTATTGTTCCATCTGATTTTTTTGTTAAACCACACAAAATTTTGATTAAAGTTGTTTTTCCAGCGCCGTTAACACCCAACAAACCAAAAAGTTCACCGGATTTAATTTCTAAACTAACATCGCTAAGTGCCTTTTTTGTTTTATAATTTTTGCTAACATTGCTTATTGTTATAATATTCATAGTTTAAGTCCTTATTGATTTAAAACTTTTTCTGTTAAATTTTCAATAATATCGGCTTTTAGTATGGCAATTCCTTTTTCTTTGTCACACAAAACAATAACAGAATCGCCAGGATTAATGTTAAACATTTCACGTATTTCTTTTGGTATTACAATTTGTCCCTTTTCGCCAACTTTACAAATTCCAACATGTTTATCTTTTGTCATTATTTTCTCCTTGGTGTGTTTAGTTATACTTTTCATACCAATCATACCAATATGGTGGAATTTTGTCAACAAAAAACACTTTAACAAGTTTGTTAAAGTGTTTTTGATTGTCTTTATAAAATTTTACCATTCTTGTTTGCCGTCGTTAAAGTAAAGCACGCCTAATGTGTGTTCGCCACAGTGGCTAGTAACTGTTGCGCCAGCATTTGTTTCGTAAATGGTTTCAAAGTTTCCAAAATCGCCAAGTGCTTTTCTTGCGCTTTCAATCATTTCGTTTGAAGCACTTGAATATGTTATAAAGCACATTGTAGGGTCTGGGTTGTTGAATTCTGCCAAAGTGTCTTTAACATAGTCGTACACAACACTTTCCATTTTTCCACGATATTTTTTGTAGGAACCCATTTTACCATCTTTTACAATAATTTGTGGGCGTAGTTTTAGTAGGTTTGCGCCGAACATTGCTAACGCTGAGCATCTGCCACCTTTGTGTAGATAATCCAAACGTTCAACAACAAAACTTGCTTGCACGTATGGGATTCTTGCTTTAACTTTTTCAACAATGGTTTTTGCATCTAGTTCTTTGTTTCTTAATGCACAAGCATACAAAACTTCCAAACCAATACCAGTTGAAAGTTCACGTGAATCAACAACATAAACACCTTCATATTCTTTTGCTGCTTTTACTGCATTTTGATAGCAACAACTCATTTCGTTGGAAATTGTAAAATATATAACTTCGTCATATTTGCTTTTTAATTCTGCAAATATTTCACCATATGTAAATTCGTTTGTTGCACTTGTTTTAGGTAAAACTTTATTTTTTTCAACATATTCAAAAATCATTTGGGTGTTAATATCAACACCATCAGAATAGGTGTTGTCGCCCAAAGTTATTGTTAATGGGTAAACATGTATATTGTTTTGTTCAAGTAGTTCTTTTGATAGGTCTAAAACGCTATCACAAGCAATTCCTAATTTCATATTTTAACCTGCCTTAATTTGTAAAATTGTTTGTGCTTTTATAGTATGGCACATACTTACAATTATAATTATTATACTTAAATTTTACTTATTATTTTGGTTTGGGTCAAGTTACTTTTACTGGTTTTAATTGATTAATTTTGTATTATTTAGTAAAATGCGTATGTATGGCAGAACATTTACATCATGGACATAGGTCAAGATTAAGAGAAATGAGTTATAAAAACGATTTTAATAACTTGGAAGAACACCAACTTTTAGAACTTTTGTTAACTTATGTTATTCCACGTCGTGACACAAATCCAATTGCTCACAACTTAATAAAAGAATTTGGTAGTTTTACGTCGGTGCTAGATGCAAAACGTGAAGACCTAGAAAAGGTTGATGGAATTGGTCCAAAAACAGCAAACTTTTTGGTTTCCATAAAACACTTTTTCTTTGCGTACAATAAAGGTAAAACTCCAACAATGCAGAAAATTGATACAATAGAAAAATCTGTTGATTTTTTCAATTCGTTTTTATCAGGCAAAACACACGAAGAATTTTATATGGCGTGTTTAGATAATGATTGCAGGGTAAAGCATTGCCAACTAGTTAATTCTGGTTCGGTTAATAAAACCGAAGTTAGCATTCGCAAAATTTTAGAAATTTGTTTTAAAATGAATGCAGCACATGTTATGGTTTGTCATAACCACCCAGAAGGTAATGCTGAGCCAAGTTTTAGCGATAACAGACTTACAAAAGCATTAATGACAGCTTTGGCATTTAATAACATTACTTTGGTTGACCATATTATTATTTCAAAAAATGATCATTTTAGTTATTGCAGAAGTGACTTTTGGGATGCATATTTGTCAGAAGTTTATAGCACTGTTGGAATTAATTTTGCAATGCAAAAACCAATAGCATATAATAAAGATTAAAAAAAGAGTGAAATTTTCACTCTTTTTTGTTTGTTATCTTATTTTAATGTGAACTTCACGTAGTTGTTTTTCGGTAACGTCACCAGGAGCGTTCATCATTAGGTCTTGTGCTTTTTTGTTCATTGGGAATGCAACAACTTCTCTAATTGAAGGTTCTTCAAGTAGAAGCATAATCATTCTATCAACACCTGGGGCAATACCTGCGTGTGGAGGTGCGCCATATTTAAATGCTGTGTATAATGCTGAGAATTTTGTTTTAATATCTTCTTCGGTGTAACCAGCAATTTCAAATGCTTTTAACATGATGTTAATATCGTGGTTTCTAACAGCACCACTGCTTAATTCAATTCCGTTAACAACAATATCATATTGATATGCTAAAACATCTAGTGGGTTCATTGTTTGTAATGCTTCAAGTCCGCCTTGTGGCATGCTAAATGGGTTGTGACAGAAGTCAATTTTGCCTGTTTCTTCATCTAACTCAAACATAGGGAAGTCAATAATCCAACAGAATTTGTAAACACCACTTTCAATTAAATCAAGTTTTGTAGCAATTTCGGTTCTAAGTTGTCCCATTAATTTGTGGGTTGTTCTGTAATCATCGGCAATAATGAAAATTGAATCACCAACTTTTGCACCACAAGCATCAATCATTGCTTGTTTTTCTTCGTCAGTCATAAATTTTAAAATTGGACCAGCCATTTCTAAACCTTCGCCAACTTTTACCCAAGCCAAACCTTTTGCGCCAAGATCGGTTGCAAATGTTGTAAGATCGTCGTAAAATCTACGTCCTTGACCTTCACAGTTTACACAAATTGCTTTAACGGTTTTATCTTTAAAAGCACCAAATGTTGTTTTTGCAAAAACTTGTGTTAAATCTTTTAATGTAATTGGGTTGCGTAGGTCTGGTTTATCAGAACCATATGTTTCAATAGCAGTTTTGTAAGGGATTCTTTCAAATGGAACTTTGTCAATTTTACTTTTACCGTATTTTTCAAAAATTTTAGGCAAAACGCTTTCCATAACTGCAAAAACATCTTCTTGTGTTGCAAAACTCATTTCCATATCTAATTGATAAAATTCGCCTGGGCAACGGTCAGCACGTGCATCTTCATCTCTAAAACAAGGCGCAATTTGGAAATATTTATCCATACCAGCAACCATAAGTAATTGTTTGAATTGTTGTGGTGCTTGTGGTAAAGCGTAAAATTTTCCAGGGTGCAATCTGCTTGGAACAATATAGTCACGTGCGCCTTCTGGGCTTGAAACTGTTAAAATTGGAGTTTGAATTTCGTTGAAACCTTGTTCAATCATTAAAAGTCTTAAATCTTGAATAACTTTTGAACGTGTAATAATGTTTTGTTGAACTTGTGGGTTTCTAAGGTCTAGGTAACGATATTTTAATCTTACATCTTCTGAAACAGATTTTGAATCTTCAATTTCGAATGGTGGAGTGCTTAAACATGCTCCAAGCAATTCAATTTCGGTTACTTCAACTTCAATTTCGCCAGTTTTAAGTTTTGTGTTGATTGTGTCTTCGCTACGTTTAATAACGGTTCCAGTAACGCTTACAACAGTTTCTTTGCTTAGTTTAAATGTTGGTTCAACACGTAAAACAAGTTGGGTTAGTCCGTAATGGTCACGTAAGTCAATAAATGTTATGCCACCATGGTCTCTAACAGTGCTAATCCAGCCAGCTAGTTTAACAGTAGTTCCTACGTCACTTGCAGTTAGGTCGCCACAACTTCTTGTTCTAAATTTGTTTATTGCAATTTTGTCCATTTTTTAAATTCTCCTAAAATGTGTTTAAATTAATGTTAATATATTTTTTAAACCATAAATTTTAAACTTACTTAACTATGCTAGCAATTTTTAATTAAATAAGCCAACAATTTACGATGTAAAATGTAAATTTGCTAAAAAAAATAACGTTTGAGTTTCCCCAAACGTTATGTTAACTTTTTAAGCATAAAGAAAGAAAAACCCAAGTTTATTGTGTTACGAAAAAGTTATTATTATTATTGTCGTTAACTAGAATAACTTTTGTCATTTCTTAGACTTTTCCTTAAAATTTATTTTTGCGCACATTATTTATTGTGCATTTAAAGGTTAGCACTAAAAAACAGGGTTGTCAACCCTAAACGTTTAAATTTTTTATTTTTTAAATTTCTTGCTTTAACTTTATTTTATGCAACAACGTAAAATTTGAACCAACAATTTTTTTTGTTTTGGCATGTTAATTTTTATTTATTGTTAACGCATTAAAATAAAAAACTGGCTTTAATTAGCCAGTTTTAATGTGTAACTATTCTTCGCTATATGCATCTGTAAATGCGTTTCTAAAATCCACATTTTCGCTTAGTTTGTTAGAAATTGAATCAATTTTGTCAACTTCGCCTGCAATAATTAAATTGTCGTCTTCTTGCAAAATTGTTGCGCTGTCGGGATAAATTACTTCTTCACCACGTTTAATCA
>JAZRJQ010000107.1:0-4685 GCA_045645925.1 Clostridia bacterium
TTGCGGTTTTATCTAAACACACCACATCGGTTCTTGCAAGCATTTGAATGCTATACAAGTCTTGAACCAATGTTCTACGTTTTGCAAGTTTTACAACACCAACAGCAAGTGCCACGCTTGTTAACAAGAACATTCCGGCAGGAATCATACCAATAATTGAACCAGCAGTTTTCTTAACAGCATCTGCAATTGGTAAACTGTTTATGTTATAGTTATTATGGAAAGTTAAAATTGCCAACGGAACAATAATAATACCAATGCAACGAATAATTGTTGTTAAAGTTTTTAAAAGTTCACTTTTTGGCTTTTTATATTCTTTTGCTTTTGCACTAAGTTTTGCTGTGTAACTAAATTCACCAATACGTTCGGCAACTGCTGTACATTTTCCACTTGAAATAAAACTTCCGGAGTAAAGCACATCGCCCTTGCGTTTTTTAACAGCAACACTTTCACCTGTTAGCAAACTTTCGTTAACTTCAACTTCGCCTTCAACCACTTTACAGTCTGCACAAATTTGGCGACCAGTTGAAAAATACATAATATCATCTAACACAACTTCGCTAACTGGAATTTCATGTTTGTAGCCATCACGCAAAACAGTTGCTGTTGGTGCTGACACCAAACTAATTTTTTCAATGGTTTTCTTTGCCCTGATTTCTTGAATAATACCAATAACAGTGTTACAAATTGTGATTACCAAGAAAAACAAACTTGTCCAAGCAGCAACTGCAATTAAAGCAGCAGCAACTGCAAACACCAACATGTTGAAAAAGGTAAAGATGTTACTAAAGAAAATTTTACGATAAGTTTTAACATTTTTGTTTTCAACTTTGTTTGTTAAATTTTCAGCAATACGTTTGTCAACTTGTTCTTGTGTTAAACCATTTTTAAGGTCTAATTCAAAACGTGGAACTTTTTCAATGTCAAACTTCTTTTGTTTGCGACGTTTTGCTTCTAACTTTTCTTCTTTTGCCCTTTCACGCAATAGTTTTGGATTAACTTCTTCCGGAGTTAGAATTCTTGGTTTTCTAATTTCTTCGGTTTCAGGTTTTGATTTTTTGTCTTTTTTATCTTCCTCTGGTTTTTCAGTTTTTTCAAGTTCTTTTTTAACAGGAGTTTCCACCTTTTCGGTTTTAACTTGTTTTGTTTTTGCAGGTTTTTTTGTTTCAGTTTTGGCAACCTCTACCCCTTCTTTTTTTGCAACTTCTGCCACTTTTGGTTTTGAAGTTTTGGTAGCAGTTGTTTTAGAAGTTGATGTTTTGCTAGCACTCTTTTTTTGTGCTGGTTTTTTTGTTTCAACTTTTTCTTCTGCAACTTTTTCTGTTTTTAATTCAACTTGATTTTCAGAAACTGTGTTATTACTTTTCTTAGCCATATTTCTCCTATCTTGTTAAATTTGTGTAAAACTACTCACACAAAAAGTTTATTCATACTTCTACAAATTATTTTAACATAAAAAAATAAATATTTAATAGTGTTTAACAAAACTTTATAAAAATAAATTCAAAAATTGGCTTGATAGCCATTAATTAACTTGAAATAAATTTAATATGTTGATAAAATAAAATTGCGAAATTTATAAAAAAATTAAGGATTTACTATTATGGCAGAAATTAAAACAAAAGCAACTATGGATAAAGTTGTTAATCTATGTAAAAACCGTGGAATTATTTTCCAAGGAAGCGAAATTTATGGTGGAATGGGAAACACTTGGGATTATGGCCCAGTTGGTGTTGAAGTTAAAAACAACATTAAACGTGCTTGGTGGAAAAAATTTGTTCAAGAAAACACAAACTCTTTTGGTGTTGATGCAGCAATTTTAATGAACAGCCGTGTTTGGGACGCAAGTGGACACACAGCAAGTTTTAACGACCCTAAAATGGATTGTAAGGAATGTAAAAGCCGTGAACGTGCTGACAACTTGATTGAAGACTATGCAAACAAACACAACATTGAAAACGTTGTTCCCGACAAAATGAGCAACGAAGAAATGCAACAATTTATTACCGACCACAAAATTAACTGTCCAAAATGTGGAAAACATAACTGGACACCAATTAGAAACTTTAACTTAATGTTTGACACATCTCGTGGTGTAACCGACGAAAATCAAAATAAAATTTATTTGCGTCCAGAAACGGCACAAGGTGAATTTGTTAACTTCTTAAACGTTCAACGTACAATGAGAGCAAAAGTTCCTTTTGGTATTGCACAAGTTGGTAAAGCTTTCAGAAATGAAGTAACACCTGGTAACTTTATCTTCCGTACAATTGAATTTGAACAAATGGAACATCAATTATTCTGTAAAGAAGGAACCGACCAAGCATTCTACGAAGAATACAAACAAAAAGCATTACAATTTTTAATTGACCTTGGTTTTAACAAAGATCACTTACGTTTTAAAGACCACGACAAACTTGCATTCTATGCAAAAGCAGCGTGTGATATTCAATACTACTACCCAATGGGTTGGCAAGAACTTAACGGAATTCACAACCGTACAAACCACGATTTAAGCCGCCACCAAGAATATAGTGGAAAAAGCATGCTATACCTTGACCCATTTACAAACGAAAAATTTATTCCTTGGGTTGTTGAATATTCAATTGGTGCCGACAGATTAATGCTTGCAGTTTTATGTGAAGCATACGACGAAGAACAATTAGAAAACGAAACCAGAGTTGTTATGCACTTCCACCCTGCACTTGCAGCATACAAAGTTGCAGTTTTACCACTTCAAAAACAACAAAGCGAAAAAGCAAGAGAAGTTTACAACAAACTTTCTAACTACTTTATGTGTACATTTGACGAAGCTGGTTCAATTGGTAAACGTTATCGCCGTCAAGACGAAATTGGAACTCCAATTTGCTTAACAGTTGACTTCGACACATTAGAAGACAACACTGTTACACTTCGTGACCGTGACACAATGGAACAAATTAGACTAAGCATTGACGAAGTTGTTCCTTACGTTTTAGAAAAAATCAAATTCTAAACCCTTTAAAAAAGTTTAAAAGGAGTACAAGATTATGAGTAAATGTCCTATTTGTGGAAAAGACTATGTTTCATACTCTAAGGACGACCAAGTAAACGTTTTAGAGTTATTTAAAGAAAACAGCGATTTACTTTTAAAAATGTGCTATGCTCACAACTACAATTACTGCCCAACTTGTTGCATTGCTGAACACAACTACACAAAAGAACATGTTGAATTGTTAAAACAAAAACATAAAAGTTTGCAAGAAGTTTTGAATAATGAAAACCTAGACGAAATTGACCCTAAAAAATATTTTAGAGTTTGCGAACTTGCTGGCTACTGCTACGAAATTGTTGACAACCACGAACTTGCTTCAATTGCCTATATGGCAGGTGTTGATATTTTGAACGCACAACTATTGGATTATGTTAACAAAAACAAAAAAGAGCATTCTTATGTTGAAAAAGAAAACAACAAAACAAAAGAAATGCACCCTGTGTTGAGCCCTGAACATTACCTAAAATTTTCGTTAGGTGTTGAAAAACTTGCAATGCTACGCCGTTTGGTTTTGGGTCATGGTTCAAAAGCAGTTGAAACAAACCACTCTGTTGCAGTTGACTTTATAATAATTCAAGTTTTAGCAGGATTGGGTGATTACAACAACGCCCGTGAAATGCTTAAACATTTAAAAGTTGCTGTTGGCGAACAAGGTGAACCATTTAATTCAATGGCACAAGCTTTGGAAGAACAAATTGACAGGCTTGAAAAAAATAATCCTAAAAAATAACAAACAAAAAAGTAAACGAACTAATCGTTTACTTTTTTTTATTTTCTTCTTCGTTGAGCACCACAATTGGAACACTTGTTTTCAGATTCTTCAATGTGCCCACCACAATACTCGCAAATATTTTTTGTTTTTTCATATTCAATATTTTGTGTTATTTTTTCTTTCACTTTGTTAACAATGTTTTTTGTTGCTTTATGTCCACGCCTAACAAAGAAAACTGTTAACATAATTGAGCCCACAACCATAGCAGCAAAAACAATTGCCACAATTGTAAAAATTGTTTTGAACTGTCTTTCGCTTTCTTCAAAAAAACTATCCGAATTAAACGAACAAATAACACTTGCCAACTTCAACATTTTTGATTGCATACTTTGCTCCTAATTCACTTTTGATTTGCAATTTGGGCAGTTTGTGTCAGCATCTGTTAGTTTGCAACCACAATATGGACATTTTGTTAAAGGTTTCTTTTGTTTTTCAGCTTTTGCTTTTGCTTTTTCTTCTTCTTTAATTCTTGCGTCAACATTAATATCTTGTTTTGCAATTTTTAAAATTATTACAGCAAACACCAAACTAAACGCTGCAATCAACGAACATATTAGTGCTGTTTTAACATCGAACGCAACAATGCAGTCGTAAATTAAAAACGCAATTGTTACACCAGCAAACGCAAACAACACAAGTCCACTTACAAAGTTTAATGTGTTACGATTCAAAAGTTTTGGTGGATTTAGCACAAGTGCCAACACCAAAAACATTAAACCACCAACCAAAAGCCCAACAAACAAACCAAGGTTTGCCATATAGTTGCCTTTTTGTTTTACAAGTTCGTAAACAAAAACACCCAAACTTAACACTGCAACCAAATAACAAACAATGCTAACTAATTTTATACTTTTACTATTTTTTAACATAGCGCACCCC
>JAZRJQ010000108.1:0-4107 GCA_045645925.1 Clostridia bacterium
CTTACTTTACCAATCATAACGTGAACAATGTTTGTTTTGTCAAGTCTGTATTCAACTTTACCAGCTTTAACATCGTTAATAGCTTTAACAACGTCAGTTGTAACTGTTCCACTTTTTGGGTTTGGCATTAAGCCCTTAGGTCCTAAAATTTTAGCAATTCTACCAATAACAGGCATCATATCTGGAGTTGTGATACAAACATCAAAATCCAACCAACCTTGTTGAATTTTAGTAATCATATCTTCTGCTCCAACGTGATCAGCGCCAGCTTTTGTAGCTAGGTCTGCATTGTCGCCTTTAGTAATAACTAAAACTTTAACACTTCTACCAGTACCATTAGGAAGAACTACTGTTCCTCTAACTTGTTGGTCTGCTTGACGACCATCAACACCAAGTTTGATGTGAAGTTCAACTGTTTCGTCAAATTTAGCACTTGCAGTTTTTGCACACAAATCTAATGCTTCTTGTGGAGTATAAAGATTTGCACGGTCAACTAATTTAGCGCTTTCTAAATATCTTTTACCTTTCATAATTTCCTCCTTGTGGTTATACCGAATAAATTAAAAATTTTTTACTCTCCCACTTATTCAATAACGGTTACGCCCATACTTCTGCAAGTACCTTCAATCATGCTCATAGCACTTTCGATTGTTTTTGCATTTAAGTCTGGCATTTTCAAAGTAGCGATTTCTTTAATTTGTGCTTTTGTAATTGTTGCAACTTTGTTCTTTTTAGAGTTGTCAGAACCAGATTCGATTCCGCAAGCTTTTTTAATTAGAACAGCTGCAGGTGGTGTTTTAAGCACGAAGTCAAAAGATCTGTCTGCATAAATTGTGATTACAACTGGAATGATAAAGCCAGCTTGGTTTGCAGTTCTTTCATTAAATTCTTTAGTGAACGCTGGAATATTAATTCCGTGAGGACCTAAAGATGAACCAACTGGTGGACCACTTGTTGCCTTACCTGCTTGTAATTGCAATTTTACAACCGCATTAACTTTTTTATTTGCTGCTGCCATATTTTCCTCCTGCCATTTTGGCCTATGTGGTTTATAACAAAACGCATAAACAAAATTTACGTTTCTCCCACTGTATTTTAAACAAACTTAAAGTTTGCATTAAAATTAATGTAATTAAACAATTTTTCTTACTTGGTCTAAGCCCAAATCAACTGGGGTTTCACGACCAAACATTTCAACAATAACACGGCATTTTTTACCTTGAGCATCAACGCCAACAACAGTTCCAACAAAACCATTTAATGGTCCATCTAAAACTTCAACTTTGTCGTTTTCAGCAAGGTCAACGTTAACAACTGTAACTTTTTCCAAATGCATTTTTCTGGTTTCTTCTTCGGTTAATGGAAGCGGACGTCCCTTAGGACCTACGAAACCTGTAATGCCACGTGTACGTGTTACAGCGTGCCAAATATCATCGCCATAAATCATTTTAACATAAATATATCCAGGCATAATTTTTCTAGATACAACTTTACGTTTACCGTTTTTCTCTTCAACAACATCTTCCATAGGAATGATTATGTCAAAGATACGTTCTTGCAAGCTATACTTGTTAATAACAATTTCCAAGTTTTCCTTAGCAACGTTTTCGTAACCCGAAAAGGTGTGTAAAACGTACCATTTTGCTTCACGTCTTGCATTTTCAATTCTAATTTGTTCTTCAGAAAGTTCTTCAGTTTTTTCTTCGTTGTTTTCGGTTTGTGCTTCAGCTTCAAGTTTTTCAGCTTCTGCGTTTGCTTGTTCAACATCTTTTAGCATTTGTTCTGCTTCTTTCAAAGCTTTTTCAGAATCTGCTAAAACTTGTGTTGATTCTAATTCTAAATCTTTTTCTTCCATATATTAGCTCGGAATTAAAGTGTATAGAAAACTTAATAGTCTATCAATGCCAAAAAGCACCAATGTAAAAACTAAAACAACCGAAATAACGATACCTGTGTTTTTGCACACAGTTTTAAAACTTGGCCAACTAACTTTTTTCAACTCAGAAATGGTTTCTTTTGTTTTTGTTACAATTTTGTTAGGACCTTTTTCTTTTTTCTTAGAACTTTTTTTGGTTTGGTTTTGGTTTTTTGTTTCCTTTTCAACTTTTACTGTTTTTTCAACTTTTGTTGTTTCAACTTCTTGTTGATCAGGTTCAACAACCTCAACTTCAACCGCTTCATTTTGTTTTTTTGCCATAATATTTTCCTTTAATTAAAAACTATTTGGTTTCTTTATGAAGAGTGGTCTTTTTGCAGAATTTGCAATATTTTTTGAATTCAATTCTGTTTGGGTCATTCTTTTTATTCTTTTGTGTAGCATAGTTGCGATTTTTGCATTCTGTGCATTCAAGTATAATATTTTCTCTCATTGTTGGCCTCCAACTTTTTTAATTTTCACATAGCAACGCACGGTTAAGTTTACGTTGTTGTGAGCATAAAAAATAGAGCGGATTGCTCTATTTAATTATTTACTGCAATTATTATAATATATAACAATAATTATTGCAAGTACTTTTATGAAATTTTGCCTACACCAAGTCGGTATTTTTAAAGTTTTTAAATCCCAAAAAGCATAACACTGCTGGAACAATTGTCCAAACAATTAAACTTACAATGTTTACAGCACTCATGCTAGCATTAAACACATCAACATAAACAAGTGAAAATGGTGTAAAGCAATTTAAGAAATTCAAACTTTCAACAGATAAAGCAAATGTTACAATAAAATATAACGCTACAACAAAAAGTATAGACATCATAACAGAATATTTTTTGTGTGCAAATGTTGCAATCGCAAAGCTAAACACACCAATTTGTAAAGTCATTAATGTAACAAACAACACATATAACACATATTTTAACACATTAAATTGACCATATCCCCAAATCATCATTGCAACAAATCCAACCAAAGCATTTACTGCACTAAAAATTAAGATATTGATAACCAATCTTATAAGTTTTTGTTTTAAAATTTCACATCTTGACAAATTTTGAGTGTAAAGCATTTCATAACTGCCATCTTTAAAGTTACCACTTACCAACTTGTAACCTAAATAAGCAGCATAAATACCACCAACAAAAGCCCAAGATTGTGCAGTTTGAGCAACAAAGTAAGAAGTAATGGTTTGCGCCCCAATTGCTGCCGCCATCATGTTTTGCATTTCTGGGTTTCCTTCAAACATTTGTTGAATTTGTAACATAACATCATCTAACAATGGATATAATGAAATTGTTACAAACAACACAATTGCTGAAATGATTGTAAAAATAATTAAAGGTTTAAAATTTGCCTTTCTTTCAAGAACATAAAGTGGAGATTTAATTTTAGATGTTTTTTCTTGTTTTAATTCGCTAAGTTTCATATTAAAATCCCCCTTTTATTCGTAGAAATGCAAGAACATTTCTTCAAGTCCTGCATCCTCAATACTAATATTGTCTAAATCAATTGAATTCAAATATTTAACAAGTTTTTTCATTTCACCATTATAGTTAAACTTGATTTGTGTTCCATCAACCTTAACATCACTTACACCACTAAGTGTAATTTCTGGTTTGGAATAACTTGTTTCAATTGTTACTTGTTTTAAACGCTTTGTTTTTAGTTGTTGCATTTCTTCAACTGCAATAATTTTACCAGCCTTAATAATAACAACCCTATCACACAAACGTTGAACATCGGTTAATGTGTGTGAAGAAATTAAAATGCTTGCACCACGTTTCTTTTCTTCTTCAATAAGTTTAAAAAATTCACGTTTAATAAGTGGGTCAAGACCAACAGTAGGTTCATCCAGCACAATAAATTTAGGACTTGATAACAGTGCCATAACAATACACAATTTCTTCTTGTTTCCAAGAGATAATTCGCCAGCTTTACGACTTAACCCCAATTCAAGTTTGCTAGACAAATAGTCAATACGATCGTAACTAACACCTTTTGCATCTGCCACAAACTTTAAATTTTCCAAAACTGTTAAATTTGGATAAAAACTTGGTTCACCACCAGCATAACCCAATTCAGTTCTAGCCTTGTAGCCACCAAATGCTTCTTCTCCAATAATTTCAACTTGGCCATCGTCAGCTTTCAAAAGCCCCACAATCGCTCTA
>JAZRJQ010000109.1:0-14282 GCA_045645925.1 Clostridia bacterium
GTAAAATGCGATGTTTGTTAGGTATGCCATGCACAACTTCTTCGTTAATAGAAGCACAAATTGTTGCAGGATAGCCACTATAATTTTTAAATGATGGCTTAGCGCCTAAACTTACTATATAATCATAGGCTATTTTATCTAGTTGTTTGGTAGATACACCCGGCTTAATATGTTTTTCAACTTCTATAAGTGTATCTCTTGTAATTTTGCAGGCAACTCTTTGTAATTCAAGTTCTGCATCAGTTTTAATTTTAATCATAAATTGCCTTCTATTTGCTTAAAATTTCATCTATTCTTTCAAAAGTTTTTTCAACTTCGTTAGTAGATTCAACTGAATAGAATGTGCCTTTATTTTGGTAAAACTCAATCATTTCTGTTGAAACACTTTGTTTTGCCAAACGATTTTTGATTACTTCTGGTTTATCATCTTCACGTATGTAAACCTCACCACCACACTTTTCACATTTGCCATCAACTAACCACTTAATGTTTGTTGGTTGTTTGCATTGTGTACACATTCTTCTTGTGCTAAGTCTTTCTAAAATAATTTCTTCAGAAATATTAATAGAAATAACTTTATCAAGTTGAACAATTTCGTCAAGTGCTTTGGCTTGTTCTATGTTTCTTGGATAGCCATCTAAAATAAAACCGTTTTCACAATCTTCTTTACTTAGTCTATCAGAAACTAGTTTAAATGTTAAGTCTTCTGGAACCAATTCGCCTTTATCCATATATGGTTTAGCAAGTTGTCCCAATGCTGTGTTATTTTGAACATTCCATCTAAAAATTTCACCAGTTGAAATATGTGGAATATTATATTTTTTACTAATGATTGCAGCTTGTGTTCCTTTACCACAACCTACTGGCCCTAAAAGAAGCAGTTTCATAAATTTTCTCCCTTAAACTAGTTAATCTCCTGGCTCGCAGATTGCTCTGCGAGCTTAGAAGGTTACTATTTTATTTTAAAAATCCTCTATAATTACGCATTAACATTTGAGCTTCAAGTTGTTTATTAATTTCAATAGCAACTGAAACGATAATTAATAGTCCTGTAGCACTAAATGCTGAAACTAAACCACCGTTGCCAATTCCTTTAAAAATTAAACTTGGTATAATTGCAATTACTGCAAGGAATAAAGCTCCAAATAATGTAATTCTATTAGAAATTCTTCTTAGATAGTCAGCAGTTGGTTTCCCTGCTCTAACAGTTGGAATAAATCCACCGTTTTGTTGAATATTTCTTGCAATATCATCTGGATTAAATGTTACTTGTTGCCAGAAATAAGCAAAGAATAAAATTAGCAAGCCAACAGCTACAATATATACCCAACTACCAGCACCCAACCATTGAGAGTACCAAGCATAAGCTGAACTTGTTGGCCAGAAAATGCTCATAAGTAGTTGTGGGAATGTTAATAAGCTCATTGCAAAAATTATTGGCATAACCCCAGTAGAATTAACTCTAATTGGAATAAATGTACTTTGTCCACCATACATTTTTCTACCTTTAATTTGTTTTGCATATTGAACAGGTATTTTTCTTTCTGCTAGGTCCATAAACACAATAAAGCCGAAAATTAACACTAAAGCAATTAAGAAAACAATTAAATCGATAATATTTTCATATGTGCCTTGGAAAATTCCAACAATATTTGAATATAATGAAGTACCAGCTGTTGATAAAATACCAACAAAAATTAATAATGAAAGACCGTTTCCAATACCAAGTTCAGTAATTTTTTCACCTAACCAGTAAGTGAACATTGAACCAGAAACTAAGATGATTGAAACCAAAGTTCCAATAATCCAAACTGGAGCTTCATAACCAAACATATGTGTATTTAAAGCGTCTTTATAAGATATAACAATTGCAATAGCTTGAGCAACAGCTAAAACCAATGCACAAATTTTTGTGTAGAAACCAATTTTCTTTCTACCTTCTTCACCTTGTTTTGAAAGTCTTTCAAGTGAAGGAATTGCAATTGTTAAAAGTTGAATAATGATGGAAGCACTAATGTAAGGTGAAATACCTAATGCAAGGATAGCACCTTGTGATAGAGCTCCACCACTAATAGAACTAATTAAGGACAAGAAATCTTGACTTCCAACAGCTTCTTTAAAACTGCCTAGAATTAAACCTGGAACTGGAAGCCAACAACCAATTCTATAAATTAGTAAAAGTGCCAATGTTAATAGAATTTTATTTCTAATTTCTTTAACCTTAAAGGCGTTTACTATGGTTTTAAACATTATAGAACCTCAGCTTTTCCACCAGCCTTAGAGATTTTTTGTACTGCAGATTCAGTAAATTTGTTTGCTTTAACTGTTAAAGCTTTTTCCAAATTTCCATTACCTAATACTTTTAATCCATAAGGGGCAAGTTTATTAATAATATTTTTTTCTTGTAGTAATTCTGCTGTAACAACAGTTTTATCTGCAAATACGTTTAAGTCGCTAACATTAATAATTGTATATTCTGCAGCGAATCTTTTATTATTAAAGCCTCTTTTTGGAAGACGACGGATAAGTGGCATTTGACCACCTTCAAACCCAGGTCTAACTCCACCGCCACTTCTAGCGTTTTGTCCTTTGTGACCTTTTCCGCTGGTTTTACCAAGCCCAGAACCGATTCCACGACCAACTCTGCGTTTGTCAGTTGTAGAATTTAGAGCAGGAGACATTTGATTAAGTTTCATAAGTTCCCTCCTTAAATCTCTTCAACTTTAACTAAGTGTTTAACTGTGAAAATCATTCCACGAATTGAGGCGTTATCCACTAAGTCGTTGTGAGAATTAATTTTATTTAGCCCTAGGGCTTTAATTGTTTTAACTTGGTTAGGTTTGCAAGCAATTGTGCTTCTAACCAAAGTAACTCTTAATGATTTTTTAGCTGCTTTTTTAGCAGTTGTTTTAGGTGTGCTTTTTACTGCTGTTGTAGCAGTTGTTTCAACAGCTTTTTCTACTTTTTTAGTTGTAGTAGCTTTTGCTGCTGTTGTTTTGGTTGTTGTAGTTTTTGTAGTTGTTTTTTTGGTTGTTGCTTTTTCTTCAGCTACTTTTTTAGTTGTTTTTGTTTCAGCCATTTTAAGTTAACTCCTATAAAATTTCTTCAACAGTTTTGCCACGAAGAGCTGCAATTTCTTCTTTTGAACGAAGTTGCATTAAACCGTTTAATGTTGCTTTAACGCAGTTAATTTTGTTTCTTGAACCATAAACTTTAGCAGTAATATCTTTAATACCACATAGTTCAACAACTGGACGAACTGAGCCACCAGCAATAACACCAGTACCTTCCTTAGATGGAAGTAAAACTACACTACATTTACCATATTTACCAATAACTTCGTGAGGAATTGTTGTTCCTTCCAAAGCAATTTTAACCATGTCTTTTTTAGCACGTGCTGTAGCTTTTTCAATAGAATTTGGAACTTCAGCAGCTTTACCAGTGCCAACACCAACTTTACCATTTTTATCACCAACAACAACTAGTGCTGCAAAACGCATTGTTCTACCACCTTTAACAACCTTTGTTACACGGTTAACATTAACAAGTTTTTTGTCAATGCCATCGTTTTCAACAACTTTAGGTTGACGGCGTAGAGGTTTTCTTTCTTTCTTTTCTGTATTTTGTTGCATAACACACCTCTCCTAAAATTCTAAGCCTGCATTTCTAGCGCCATCAGCAAGTGAACTAACACGGCCAGTATACAAATAACCAGCTCTGTCAAATACAACAGCTTTAACACCTTTTTTCATTGCAGCTTTAGCAACAGCTTCACCTACAATAAATGCAGCTTCTTTTTTAGTTTTTCCTTCAATAAGTTTAACAACATCTTTTTGCACTGTTGATGCACTAGCAATTGTTGTGCCATTATCATCGTTAATAACTTGTGCATAAATGTGGTTTAAACTTCTATAAACGCTAAGTCTTGGACGTGCGCTAGTACCGTGAATGTTTTTTCTAACACGCAAGCTACGTTTTTTTCTAAGTTCGTTTTTATCTACTTTATTAATCATAACTTATACCTCTTACTTCTTACCGCTCTTAATTTCTTTACGTCTTACAACTTCGTCAGAGTAATAAACACCATAAGCATGGTATGGTTCAACTGGTCTCAAATCACGGATACGAGCAGCCACTTGACCAACTTGTTCTTTATTAATACCACTAACGGTAACAGAGTTTTTGTCACATGTTAATGTGATTCCTTCTTCTGCTTTAACTAAGATAGGATGAGAGTAACCTAAACCAAGTTCAACGTCATTGCCTTTCATCATAGCTTTGTAACCAACACCGTTGATAATAAGTGTTTTCTTGAATCCTTCAGAAACACCTACAACCATGTTGTTGATTAATTGACGATATAAACCGTGTTTAACGTTAGCATCTTTGCTTGTACCATTGTTAACAACTGTAACAACGTTGTTTTCAATGTTAACAGTAAGGTCTTTACTAATGTTTTGAGATAATGTTCCTTTTGGTCCATTAACAGTTACAAGTGTGCCGTCAACTTTAACTTCAACGCCAGCAGGTAATGTAATAGGACTTTTACCAATTCTTGACATATTGTATCCTCCTTACCAAACGTAAGCAAGAACTTCGCCACCGATTTTTTGTTCGCGAGCTTGCTTATCTGTCATTAAACCTTTGCTTGTAGAAACGATTGCAATACCAAGACCGTTCAATACTTTTGGAAGATCTTCGTAACTAGCATAAATTCTTAAGCCAGGTTTACTAATTCTTTTTAAACCATTAATAACTTTTTGGTTGTTTGGGCCATATTTAAGGTCAATAACAATTGAACTTTTTGGGCCTTCAGTTACTTCAAAACCATTGATGTAACCTTCATTTTTAAGTAAATCAGCGATAGCTAATTTCATTTTGCTAGCTGGAACAGTAACGGTTTTATGTTTTACTGTTAAAGCATTGCGCATACGAGTAAGCATATCTGCAATTGGATCTGTAGTAATCATATATAAAACCTCCTCTTACCAACTACTCTTTTTCACACCAGGAATTTCACCTTTGTATGCAAGTTCTCTGAAACAAATTCTGCAGATGCCATATTTTTTCAATACTGAATGTGGTCTTCCGCAAAGTTTGCAACGAGTATATTCTCTGGTTGAAAATTTTTGAGTTCTTTTTTGTTTTTCTTTTAATGCTTTTCTTGCCATATTATCCTCCCAACAACCTTAAGCCTTGAAAGGCAAGCCAACTTTTTCAAGTAGAGCTTTAGCTTCCTTATCAGTTTTTGCTGTTGTAACAATTACAATATCTAATCCTCTAACTTTGTCAATTTTTTCAAAGCTAATTTCAGGGAACACTAATTGTTCTGTTAATCCTAAAGAATAGTTACCTTTGCCATCGAAAGCTTTTGGGTTAATTCCTTGGAAATCTCTAACTCTTGGTAGAGCAATTGAAATTAATTTGTCTAAAAATTCGTACATTGTTTCGCCACGAAGTGTAACTTTTGCACCAATTTTCATGCCTTCTCTTAATTTAAAGTTAGCAATTGATTTTTTAGATGTTGTAACAATAGGTTTTTGACCAGTAATTGCTGCTAATTCATCAACAGCTTTATTGAAAGCTTGTTGGTTGTCTTTGCAATCACCTAAACCACGGTTAACAACAACTTTTTCAATTTTAGGAACAGCGTTTACGTTTGTGTAACCTAATTCCTTTTGTAATGCAGGAATTACGTTTTGTAAATAGTGTGCATGTAATCTATTAAGTTCTTTTTCCATAACATAACTCCTTATACTTTATCAGCTGTTTTTCTTACAGCTGTTTTTGTTGTTGTAGTTTTAGCAGTTTTTGTAGCTGCTGCTGTTTTCTTTGGAGCAGCTTTTTTTGCTGCAGGTTTTTCTGTTTTTGTAGCTTCAGCTACTTTTTTATCAGCTTTTTTGCTTTCTTTTTTAAGTTTAACAGCAACGTCTAAAGATGCACCACAGTGTTTGCAAACTCTAACTTTTTTGCCATCAACTTCTTTATATGAAATTCTTGTTGCCTTTTTGCAAGCAGAACAAATTACTTGAACGTTAGAAGCATCAATTTTTCCTTCCATTTTGATGATGCCGCCCTTTTCTTGAGCGTTTCTTGCTTTTTTGTGTTTGTTAACAATGTTAACTTTTTCAACAACAACAGCATTTTCAGAAGGCATAGCGCTTAAAACTTTACCAGTTTTGCCTTTGTCTTTACCAGCAATTACAACAACTGTATCGCCTTTTTTAACATGTAAATTTGCCATAGCACCCTCCTATAATACTTCTGGAGCAAGGGAAATAATTTTCATGTATCCCTTATCTCTTAGTTCTCTTGCAATTGGTCCGAAAATACGGGTTCCTTTAGGTTGTTTTTGGTTATCAATGATAACTGCAGCGTTGTCATCAAATCTTACATAAGAACCATCAGGACGTCTAACGCCTTTGCTTGTTCTAACAATAACAGCTTTAACAACATCACCTTTTTTAACAACTCCACCAGGAGTAGCAGATTTAACAGAAGCAACAATTATGTCACCAATGTTACCGCTTCTTCTAAAAGAGCCACCTAAAACGCGGATACACATAATTTGTTTAGCACCAGTGTTATCGGCAACTTTTAATCTTGTTTGTGGTTGTACCATAATTTACTCCTTATTTTGCTCTCTCAATAATTCTTATTACTCTGAAATACTTATCCTTGCTTAGTGGGCGAGTTTCCATAATTTCTACTGTATCACCAATACCACATTCATTTTTCTCATCGTGAGCTTTGAATTTTGTGGTTTGTTTGTAAACTTTGCCGTAGATTGGATGTCTTTTGTTTTCAACGCAAGCAACTACAACAGTTTTTTCCATTTTGTTGCTTACAACAACTCCAATACGAGTTCTACGAGCGTTTCTATTTAATGTTTCGTTACTCATATAATCCTCCTAAGCTTACGCATTTCCTTCAGATTTTTGTGCACGTTCGGTTAATATTGTGTTAACTTTTGCAATATCCTTTTTGCACTTGTTTAATTGCATAGGGTTAGTTAATTGACCTGTTGCATGTGAAAAACGAAGGTTAAAAAGTTCTTGTTTCAAACTTTTTAGTTTAGCATTAAGCTCCTCGTTGGTCATTTCTCTTAATTCTTTTGCTTTCATTACTCAGCACCACCTTCCACAATTTGTTCAGGTGCAGATGCTTCTAAATCAGCTTTTGAAACGAATTTTGTTTTGCAAGGAAGTTTATAAGCAGCAAGTCTCATAGCTTCTCTAGCAACTGTTTCGTTTACTTCACCTAATTCAAATAGCACTCTACCTGGTTTAACAACAGCAACCCAAAATTCTGTATTACCTTTACCTTTACCCATTCTAACTTCGGCAGGTTTTTTGGTTACTGGTTTGTGAGGGAAAACATTGATCCAAAGTTTTCCACCACGTTTTGTATAACGAGAAATTGCAATTCTGGCAGCTTCGATTTGGTTAGCTGTCATCCAGCAAGGTTCAGTAGCAACTAATGCATATTCGCCATAAGCGATTTTGTTACCACGAGTTGCCTTACCTGTCATTCTGCCACGGAACTGTTTTCTACGTTTAGCTCTTTTAGGCATTAACATTTGCATTTCCTCCTTGTTCTTCTGTTTTAGCAACAGGTGCTTTTTTACCTAAAATTTCACCTTTGCAGATCCAAACTTTAACACCTAAAACACCATAAGTTGTTTTAGCAATGCAGTTAGCATAATCAATGTCAGAACGAAGTGTTTGAAGTGGAAGCATACCTTCTTGGTAATGTTCGCTTCTAGCAATTTCAGCACCATCTAATCTACCACTAATCATGATTTTGCAACCTTTAGCGCCAGCTTTCATAACTTTTTGCATTCCTTGTTTCATAGCACGACGGAAAGCAACACGTTTTTCAAGTTGAGCACAAATTGATTGTGCAACTAACATAGCATCTAGGTCTGGTTTTTTAACTTCTTTAATATTAACACTAACATTTTTGTTTTCTGTTAATGCTAAAATTTCTTTTTTAATTTCTTCTACGCCTGCGCCTTTATTACCAATTAAAACGCCTGGACGAGATGTGAAAATATCAACAACAACGCGATTTGCAGTTCTTTCAATGTTAACTTGAGAAATTCCGCAAGCAGCATATTTTTTGTTAATATGTTTACGAATTTGTTGGTCTTCTACTAAAAACTTAGAGAAATCTTTTTTGTTTGAAATCCAAGATGAACTCCAGTCTTTGTTAATGCCAACTCTTATTCCGTGAGGACTAACTTTTTGACCCATCGAAAACCTCCTACTTATTAACACTGTCTAACACGAATGTGATGTGACAGGTCCTCTTTAGTATAATATCGTGGCCGCCTCTACCTCTCCAAATTCCACGTTTTAATGTTGGACCTTGGTTAGCGTAGCCTTCAGCTACAAATAAATCTTCTTTGTTTAAGCCTTTATTGTGTTCTGCATTTGCAGCAGCAGAATTTAAAACTTTTAAGCAAGCATCACTTGCAGTGCTAGGAGTTTGTTCTAGCAAAGCTACAGCTTCTGCATATGGTTTACCAACAACTAAATCGATAACGCGTTTAGCTTTTGTTGAACTCATTCTAACGTATTTTGCAGTTGCATAAGGACGTTGATCTTTGTTTTCAATTCTAGCAGCGGCTTTTTCTCTAATTCTTTTTGCCATAACTTACTCCTTATTTTTTCTTATCTCCACCATGACCTTTATAGGTTCTTGTTGGTGCGAATTCGCCTAATTTGTGACCAATCATTTCACTTGTGCAATAAACAGGAATGTGTTTAGAGCCATTGTGAACTGCAATGGTATGTCCAATAAATTCAGGATAGATTGTTGAAGAACGGCTCCAAGTTTTAATAACTTGTTTTTTACCACTTTCGTTCATTTCAACAACACGTTTAAATAATTTTTCCTCAACATAAGGTTTTTTCTTTAATGACCTACTCATACTTCACTCCTAATTAACACGCTTAATAATTAGCTTATTACTTTGTTTTTTGTGTTTTCTTGTCTTCATGCCAAGTGCAGGTTTACCCCAAGGAGTAAGTGGTGATTTTCTACCAACTGGGCTCTTACCTTCACCACCACCGTGTGGGTGGTCAACTGGGTTCATAACTGAACCACGAACTGTTGGTCTAACGCCCATGTGTCTAACACGACCAGCTTTACCTAATGAAACGATTTCGTGTTCTGAATTACCAATTGTACCAATTGTAGCACGGCATTCATTTGAAACCATTCTCATTTCGCCACTAGGCAATTTGATTGTTGCGAAAGCGCCTTCTTTAGCCATTAATCTTGCTTCGTTACCAGCAGAACGAACCATTTGTCCGCCTTTGCCAGGTTGAAGTTCGATGTTATGAATAACTGAACCAACAGGCATATCTTTCAATTTTAAGCAGTTACCTACTTTAATTTCTACATCTTGTCCGCTCATAACAGTGTCGCCAACATTTAGTCCAACAGGAGCTAAAATGTAACGTTTTTCACCATCAGCATAGTTAAGTAAAGCAATGTAAGCAGAACGGTTAGGGTCATATTCGATTGTTGCTACACGTGCAGGAACGTTGTCCTTGTTACGTTTGAAGTCAATAATTCTATATTTAACTCTGTTTCCGCCGCCATGATGTCTTACTGTTAATCTACCTTGGTTGTTACGTCCAGCAAATTTCTTTTTAACTGCAAGCAAACTCTTTTCAGGGCTTGTTGTTGTAATTTCATCAAAACTTGCTGTGGTGTAAGTACGACGAGCTGGAGAAGTTGGTTTATATGTTTTAATAGCCATATTTATTTATTCCTCCTTAACTCTTATGACAAGCTGTCAAAAAACTCGATTGTTTTGCTATCTTGTGTTAATGTAACATAAGCTTTTTTGTAATCAGCTGTATAACCTTGAGTTTTTCCTTGTCTTCTTAATTTTCCATCAACGTTTGCTGTGTTAACTTTTTCAACTTTAACACCAAACAATTGTTCAACTGCATTTTTAATTTCAGTTTTGTTTGCATCTTTTTTAACAACGAATGCATATCTTTTGTTTGCAATGTTTGCATATGTTTTTTCGCTTAAAAGCGGTTTAATAATAATATCAAATTGTTTCATTATCCTTTATATGCCTCCTCTAAAGCTTTAGCAGCATCTTGGGTTAAAACAACTTTTTCGTTTGAAACGATGTCATATACATTAACCACGCTAGCATTGGTTACATCAACATTACTTAAGTTATTAGCTGCACGCATAACCAATTCGTCTTTTTCCTTAGTAACAAAAACACAAGTTTTATCAATTTTCAAGTTTTTAAGAACTTGAGCCATTAATTTTGTTTTTGCTTCTGCTAAGTTAATGTTATCAACAATGATAACTTCTTGATTTTTTAATTTTGTGCTGATTGCACTTTTGAATGCGGTACGTTTTGCTTCTTTGTTAACCTTTTTAGAGAAATCTCTTGGCTTTGGAGCAAATACTACACCACCACCTCTCCATTGTGGTCCTTTTGTTGAACCATGACGAGCGTGACCAGTATGTTTTTGTCTCCAAGGTTTTTTAGCATGTCCGCGAACTTCGGAACGAGTTAATGTACTTTTTGTACCTTGACGAAGGTTTGCTAAGTAAGCAACAACTACTTGATGAATTAAGCCTTCATTGTATTCTTGTTTGAATACTTCGTCACTTAACTTTAAGGTTCCTACTTCTTCACCTGAAATATTTAAAACTTTAACGTTCATAACTTAACTCTCCTTAATTAGCCTTAACTGCTTCTTTAATTGTTAAAAGACTTCCTTTAACACCAGGAACAGCACCTTTAATTAATAGGATATTGCGTTCTGGGTCAACTTTAACAATTTTTAAGTTTTGAATGGTTACTCTTTCATTGCCCCATCTTCCGCTCATTTTGTGTCCTTTGAACACTTTACCAGGGTATGTGTTTGCACCAGTACCACCAGCATGACGGTGAACAGGACCGTTACCGTGAGACATATTCATACGGCTGAAATTCCATTTTTTGATTAGGCCAGACCATCCGTGACCTTTGCTTGTTCCAACTACGTCAACTAAGTCGCCTTCGCTAAAAATAGAACAATCGATTTTAGCACCTAATTGATATTGTTCAGCGTTTTCGAATGCTAATTCTTTAACATAACGCTTTGGTGTGATTTCGGCTTTTTTGAACTTACCTTTTTCAGGTTTGCTAACCAAATTTTCACGCTTTTCTTCAAATGCTACTTGAACAGCTTTGTATCCATCTTTTTCCATGCTTTTAACTTGTGTTACATAGCAAGGACCTGCTTCAACAACTGTTACAGGAACAACTAAACCATTAGCGGAAAAAATTTGAGTCATGCCAAGCTTTTTGCCTAAAATTGCTTTTTTCATAATTCTTTAATTCTCCTTACAGTTTTATAATTTTATATTGATGTCTACGCCAGCAGGTAGTTCAAGCTTCATTAAAGCGTCAACTGCTTTTGCTGATGGGCTATAAATATCAATAAGTCTTTTGTGAGTTCTCATCTCAAATTGTTCGCGTGAATCCTTGTATTTATGAGGAGCACGGATTATTGTAACAACTTCTTTGTCAGTTGGTAGAGGAACTGGTCCGCTAACTTTAGCACCTGACTCCAAAGCAGTGTCAATAATTCTCTTACTTGCTTGGTCAATTAAGTTGTGATCAAATGCAGCAAGTTTAACTCTGATTTTTTGTGTTGCCATTAATTTACCTCCATGAAAAATTAACTTACCTAAACCCCATGAAATTACATATTTTATATATAATTAAAACACGTTTCCGTGTGTTTAGTGCTGTACTCTAAAAAAAATATGTATGGATTTAGTCGTTTACAGTCAAGCTGCAAACCCTTGTCAAATACAAATTATCCCCTAAATTTGGCGGTTTTAGAAGTAACTTTGCATTTCACCCCATAATACAGCAAGTTAATTTTACCCAAAAACACGACAAAAGTCAACACTTATTCCGAAATTAATTGCCTATATTTTTTGGTTATTTTGCACAAACTTTTCAAATAGTTAACATATGCTTAAAATCAACACTTTTCACGCCATATATAATGAAGGTATTTTTCCCTTATATATTATTTATATATTATATAGTAATTTGGCACAAAAAACAAAAAGCGACGCTTTAAAACTAAGCATCGCTTTTTATAGTTTATTAACCTTCAACCAAAGGAAGTTGTTGTAATTTATCTGCAAAATTGTTATTCAAACTTAATTTTGCATAGAATTGGTTTGCACTAGACATATCTAAGAAAATTGTTTGAATTGCTGAACAATCAGAACTAATGAAGTCGCCATCAACTTTTGTAGCATCAGTTGCCACACCTTTTAAGGTTACTGTTGTTAAGTTAGCACAACCTCTAATTGCATTTCTTGCAACGTTAACACAATTTTCACCAAGAGTAATACTAATTAAGTTGTTTGCGTTACGGAACGCATTAGCCAAAACAGTTGTAACTGTGCTTGGAGCGACAAAGTTAACATTAGCATTTTTATCGAAGAACTTAATTAATGTTGTTTTGTCAGAATTGTAAATAGCACCATTTTCAACAACAATATGAGCAGATGAAGAAACCACTTCTGCCATAGCATAGTAGTTATTAAATGCAGAGTCATCTACACTTGTTACGCCACTTAACAATGTTATTTTGGTTATAGTTGTACAATATTCAAAAGCATTAGCTTCAATTGTTCCAGCAGAAATTGTTAATTCTTCAAGTTTATTAACACCACCAAATGCATATGAACCAATTGTGGTTGTAGCAGTTTTGGTTACAAATGAGAATCCAGCTTTTGCAGCAGGATAGCGAACAAGTTTTTCAAAGTTCTTAGTATATAATACACCATCTTCAACTGCAAAATAGTTGCTTTCAGATTGTAATTTAAATTCTGCCAATTTTGTACAATTTGTAAATGCATATGGGTCAATTGTTCTAATTGTATGTGGTAATGAAACTTCAACCAATTGTGTTAAGTTTGCAACACCATCTGTAATTTCAACAATATTTTTACCATTAATTTGACGTGGAATAATCAACGATGTTAATGATGATGTGAATTGTGAATTAATACCAGTAATAACAATTTCGTTGTGTTGATTTAATTCTGTAACAAATGCTTCAGCATTAGTTGCATTATCAACATCAGGAATATCACCAAATTTTGCATATAATTTCAAAGGTTGAGTGATTAGTGTTTCAAAGTTGTAAACCGACAAACATGTTTCATCAACACACCATGCAACAAACATTTTTCCAACAACATTTGGCTCAATTGGCAATTTGTCAGTAGTTAGTTTTTGTCCAAATGGAATTTGAGCAATTTGTTCAGCTCCTCCAATTGTGTAAACATCTTCACCAATGTAGAATTTGATTGTGTAAACTATTGGTTCCCATTTTGCATACAATGTGAAACTACCATTTGAAGTCATTGGAATTTCAAAATTTTCTGCTTTTTCAGGTAAACATATTCCTGTGAACTGCTCATTAAAATACCAACCTGCAAATGTGTGACCTGTTTTGCCACTTGCTGGTTTTTCCAAAATATCTTTTGGCACAAGTTCCCCAACATAATCGGTGTAATTTGGTTTATATTCTACACCATCACCCACAACAAAGTGAATTGTTGTTTTAGGATTATCCCAAACAGCATAGAATGTTACATCTTCACCACTAACTTTTGCAATGTCGCCTGGTTGATAAATTGTTCCAGTTCCATCTTCATTTGTTGACCAACCTGACAAAACTTTACCATCTAAGCCAGAAACACCAGCTTGTGTATCGGTTGGAAACATGAAGTTAGTATCAAAAACTTGATCTTCCCATACCACACCAGTTCCGCCACCATTATTATTGTTAAATGTTATTTTAAAACTTGCAGGCGTGAAATTTGGATATAGAGAAACATCAAAATCAACAATATCAACTAATTCATGAACTTTTTGATTTTCGTTAAATTCACGTGAATAATACCATCCATTAAATACATACCCATATTTTATTGGCACAGGCAATTTAGGCATTGCTTCACCCTTTTCAACTTGCACTGTTTCAGCTTCAATTTCAACATCAACTCCAAGATCTTTAAAAGTTACCGTTGAATATTTTGGCATGATGTATGTTACAAACAAAGCAATACCTGCAACAAACAACGCCGTTACAAAGAAAACTGAAAAGTACAATTGTTTTCTTTTGCTTACGTAAGCCATAAAACCTTCCTTTGTTCTTTTATTTTATTGTAATTCATTTAATTTTTGAAGCATCAAGTTAATATCAACACCATGAACA
>JAZRJQ010000110.1:0-3255 GCA_045645925.1 Clostridia bacterium
GACATTGACTGGCACGAAGAACATGGTGGTGGCTACAACACACCAGTTGTTGATTGTGCTGGAACTTCCTGGACAAACGATTGGGATTTTGATAATAAAACAAAAAATTTTGATGTTTACTTTAACAACAAATGTTTACCACAATTAAAGGAATTAATGACTGAATATGGCGAAATTGCAATAGCGTGGTTTGATATTCCTTTCACCCTAAGCCAAAAGCAAAGCCAACAAATTTACAACTTGGTAAAACAACATCAACCAAATTGCCTAACAAATTCAAGGCTTGGCAATGGATTGTACGACTATGTTGTGTTTGGCGACAATGAAATTCCAAATTCAAAAGAAGAACTTTTAAACATTAATTCATCAAACAACGAAATTAATGGCATTAAACCATCACCTAATGAACTATATGAAGTTTGCCAAACCTTAAATCAATCGTGGGGACACACAAAACACCCTGTTTGGAAAAATATTGAAACATTAAAAACCAACAAGCAAAAATGTGAAGAATTAAACATTAACTATTTGGTAAATATTGGACCAAACGAAAATGGCGAAATTGAAGCAGAAGCAAAAGAACTTTTGCTAAAACTTATGAAAAAATAAAACATAATGAACACAAATCATTATGTTTTTTGTTTTAAATTATACTTTTAATTTTGGTAAAACTTTTTGTTATGTTATTATTAAATTGTAAAAAACATAAAGGATACAACATGACGCAAAAACCAACAAAACTTTTTAAATACTACAAAAACAGAAACTACGTGTTGGAAACATTAACAAATGGACAACTACATTTTTCAACTGCCGACAAGTTTAACGACCCATACGATTGTTACATTGGAATTAACAAACGTGAATTTTACTGCAAGTATTTTGTAAAACTACTTAAAGAAAGTAACAACACCGAACTTGCCCATGAATTTGAAAATGAGTTTTTGTTACACCCATTAATGGAAAACAAAAACTTAAACCCTGTTGAAGAATTTGTTTTGTTAAAAAGTAAAAAAGCGAATTTGGATTTATCGCCAATTGCTTTTAAAGTTATGGAACGTTATGTTGAATATGTTAAACGAATTTACAAACTAAAAAAGTCAGTTTTTATTTGTTGCTTTTCTAATTCCGACTTGGAATCAAGCATGCAAATGTGGGCATATTACGCCAATAATTACAATGGTTATTGTTGCACTTACGAAATTCCAAAAAACTGCAAAACAAAAAAATTGCAAAATTTGGCAAATTTGTTTTATAAACACCTGCACCCTATAACCTACACCGACCAACTAATAAACATTGATATTGATGAACTTATTAAACTTGACCCCAAAAAGCTTACACTAAGTCCTTACATTAACCAACTTATTTTTAAAGCGTCGGTAAGTAAATATAAAAAATGGGAAAACGAATCAGAATATAGATTAATTTTTAACAAAGAAGATTTTGTTAATGCTGGTGGCGATTTGAAAACAGGACAAATAAGTTTTCCATTTTTAACACAATTAACACTTGGACGTGATATACCAAAAGAACGTCAAAAATTATTCCTAGAAAAACTTAAAGGTGTTGAAATCAACAAAATCAGCTATTCCTTTAACGAATATAAACTAACAAAAGATTGGGACGAAGATACCGTTTACCACAATTTAAAAATCAAACTTGGCATAAAAGAAGAATAAAAAATTAACACAACCTAATTTAAGGTTGTGTTTTATTCTACTTTTGTTAAATAAAATTCTACTTTAATTCGACTAATTATTGTTGAAAAGTTCTAAAAATAAGTATACAATACGGGTGTAAAACAAAGATAAGGAGTTAACAATGAACGATTTTGAATTTGGTGATTACATTTATAGTTTAAGAAAAGAAACAGGCTTAACACAAACCGAACTAGCAACCATGCTTGGTGTAACAAACAAAGCAATTTCCAAGTGGGAAACAGGAAGCTCAAAACCAACACTAACAAAACTAACAAAGTTGAGTAAAATATTTAATGTTAGTATTGAAGAATTATTGCAAAAACAAAATGAAGAAAACAAAAAGAAAATAACAAAAATTGTTGTTACTGGTGGCCCATGTGCCGGAAAGTCAACTGCCCTAAGTTGGATTCAAGAAACTTTCACAAAACAAGGATACGCTGTTTTGTTTGTTCCGGAAACAGCAACCGAATTAATTATGGGTGGTGTTGCACCTTGGACGTTAGAAAACAATTACGAATTCCAATCAGCAGTGCTACAACTTCAAATCCAAAAAGAAAAGATATTTGAAGAAGCAGCAAGAAAAATATACGACAAAAACAAAGTTTTAATTGTTTGCGACCGTGGCACACTTGATGGCAAAGGTTACATGAGTAAATATGAATTTCAAAAATTATTAAAAACCCTAAACCTAACCGAAACCCACCTAAAAGACGAATATGACGGAGCATTCCACTTGGTAACTGCTGCAAAAGGAGCAGAAAAGTTTTATACACTTTCAAATAATCAAGCACGTACCGAAACTGTGGAAGAAGCAATTGAAAAAGATAACAACTTAATTTCAGCTTGGGCTGGGCACCCACATTTACGTATTATTGATAACTCCACCGATTTTGAAGAAAAAATGAAAAAACTTATGGCTGAAATTTCGGCACTACTTGGCGAACCTACCCCATTTGAAATTGAACGTAAGTTCTTAATAAAATATCCAAACCTTGCCTCACTTGAACAAAACCCAAATTGTGAGAAGGTTGAAATTATTCAAACCTACCTAAAAAGTGATAGTTCAGAAGAAGTTAGAGTTCGTCAACGTGGCGTTAATGGTAGTTACACCTACACAAAAACAACCAAAAAACTTGTTAATAATCTAAAACGCATAGAAATTGAAAAACGTATTTCACAAACCGAATATTTAAACCTACTTATGGACGCCGACACAACAAAACGTCAAATACGTAAAACTAGATATTGTTTGGTTCACAACAATCAATATTTCGAAATTGACATTTATCCTTTCTGGAACAACCAAGCAATAATGGAAATTGAACTAAACAACGAAAATCAAACAATAGAATTTCCACCAAACATTGAAATAATAAAAGAAGTAACCGACGACGAAAATTACAAAAACTACAACATTGCAAACATAAAGGAATAAATTATGAAAAAAACAATAGATTATTACAACGACTCTGCCGAAAAATGGGCAGAAGAATGGTACGCTAACGAAAGTGTGCTACCCTACTTAAAACATTTAATGAATCTTTTACCAAAA
>JAZRJQ010000111.1:0-4443 GCA_045645925.1 Clostridia bacterium
ATAACCCAACGTTATATTCAAGTTTGTAATCTAAGCGAAAAAGCAATAATTTGTGGAAGTGCCTACACTAACACAATTTTGATGCATGCAGGAAACGTTATTGCTCACCTAACAGGATTTTTTAAAGGAAATCATACACAAGCAAAAATGATTGAAGGCATGAGTTTTGGATCATATGCTAAACCTTTTGAAAATGGTAACTGGCTTTCAACCGACGAATCTGTTTTTGAAGCTTATAAACAAGACCCTTATTGTGGCACACCATTCCCTGCATGTTTTTATAAAAGCATGTTTAAAAACATTGTTAAAAACTATAAAGACCTTAAACTTGTTACACCAGAACAAAAAGTTTTGTTGATTGCTGGTGACCATGACCCTGTTGGAAGCAATGGAAAATCAGTTGAAAAACTTTACAAAGTTTACAAAAAGAACAAGATTAATGTTGATATGATTTTATATGAAAATGAACGTCATGAAATTATAAATGGTTTACAAAAACAAAAAGTGTTTGACGATATTATTGAATTTTATAACAAATAATAAAAACAAAAAATAACCGTAAATTCGGTTATTTTTTATGTTTTGCATAACTGTTTGCATAGCACTAATTTAAACTAAATGTTAGTGTTGCAGGATTGTGGTCGGAATATTCAAAATCAACATCTACTCCGTTTACCAAATTTGTAACATTGTTTACAGTAACGTTATCAGAAACAATAAATCCATCTAAAACTACACTATAATTTTCACCTTTTTTATAAGGCATATCGGTTGAACGGCAAGTTGGTGCATCAGTTGCTGCGGCAAAATTGAAATGCTCAGGCAAATCTTCTTGTTTTAATTGAAACACCCATTCAGGAATTTTTTGAGTTGTTTCAAATGTATTTAAACTATTTGCAATATCGTGGTTAAAATCACCACCAGCAATAACATAATTACCCTTGCTATATTCTTCTGTTAAAATTTGATTTAATTTTGTTAGTTGCAATTGTCTTATTTTTCCACCTTCATCGTAAGCAGACATGTGAGAATTTATTATAACTAATTCCTTCCCACCTTCAACACTAACCCTATTGATTGAAAAACAGCGATCAAGGTCAAAATATTTATTTGGAAAACTTTCATCAATTGGATAAGAAATTCTGGTTGAAGATTTTAAATTATACTTACTAAATGTGGCAACACCAGCAGTGTTTGCACCATGTGGGTCGTTGAATGGATAGAACAAATATGCTGAGTGAAAATTTTCAGCAAAAGAATATCCATAATTGTTTCCAAGTTCCTTTAATGCTTCAAGTTGATTAACGTTGTGACTTCTTGTTCCCTTAATATCTACTTCTTGAAATAAATAGAAATCTGAGTTTAAGGCTTTTGAAATGTTAATAGCACCATTTGTGTTATCTAAAACAACTTGTTTAGAACTTGCAGTTGAGTTTTTGCCAGTTATTTTTGTTCCATCTAACATTTCACCACTATCCATAAAGAAGGAAAAATCGTGATTATATGCACCAAATCCAATATTGTAAGTTGTAATTTTGTAACTTGCTCCAACTTGAACGTTTTGTGATTGGTTGTTGTTGATTGTTAAATTAAAATTGTCTTCAATTCGGTAATATTGAATTGAAATATAAGCAACATATCCACCTGCAATAATGATTATTAACCCAAGCAAACTAGCCAAACAAATTGATGTTATTTTAAATATTTTTTTAGTCATATTTAAACTCCATGTGTTTTTTTTAGTATATAATAATTTTTAAATTATTTAAAACAAAATTTGCAACAAAATAAAAACTCCTAAATTTTTAGGAGTTCTTATTTTTATTTGATATTGTTGTTTTTTAATTTAAGTTTAAATATTCTTATGGCATTTAATATTGCCAATATGCTTACGCCAACATCAGCAAAAATTGCTAAATACATTGGTGCTAAATTAACAACGCCTAATATCATTATTGCAATTTTTATAATCAAACTAAAAACTATGTTTTGAGTGGCAATTGAACGTGTTGATTTTGCAATTTTAAATGAATTATTTATTGAGTTTAAATCATCGTTTAAAATAACAATGTCGGCTTGTTCTATTGCGCTATCAGACCCTTTTAAGCCCATAGCATAGCCAACATCTGCCAAACTTAAAACCGGTGCATCGTTAACACCATCTCCTACAAACGCAACCGAACCGTATTGTGATTTAATTTGTTCAAATTCAGCAACTTTTTGTTGTGGTAACAAATTTGCTTTATATTCATCAACACCAACATCGAAAGCAATAGTTTCGGCTGTAACCTGATTGTCACCGGTTAACATGATTGTTTTAATTTCAGCATTTTTAATATTTTTAATTGCATTATAAGATGTGTCTTTTAACACATCGGAAACAACAACATATCCTAAATATTCATTATTTTTGGCAACATAAATAATACTTCCGGCACAAGTTTGTGGGTTAAATTTAATTTTATTTTCTGTTAACAAAATTTCGTTACCACAAATAATTGTGTTTCCGTCAATTGTAGCTACAATTCCCTTACCTAAAATCTCTTCTGATTTTGTTATTAATTTAGTGTTAACTTTATTGTTGCCAACAATACATTTTGCAATTGGATGGTTTGATGAGCTTTCAGCATAAACCAAATATTTCAACAATTCTTTTTCTGTTTTAACTGCATTTATTTCAGTTATTTTAAATTCACCTTTTGTGATTGTTCCGGTTTTATCTAAGCAAATTGCTTTTAAACCATTAATGTTATCTAACACATTAGATCCTTTAATTAAAAGACCATATTTTGCACTTATTCCTAATCCACAATAATACGTTAAAGGAATTGAAATAACCAAAGCACATGGACAAGAAATAACTAAAAATACTGCCGATTTATGGATTCCTTCCACAATCCCATTAGAATATAATGGGAACAATGCAAACAACACTACGGCAATAAAAACAACAATTGGTGTGTAATATTTTGCAAATTTGGTTATAAAATTTTCGGCTTTTGATTTTTTTGATGAATTATTTTCAATCAAATCCAAAATTTTTGCAACAGTTGAATTTTCATAAACGTTAACAACACTGGCATAAACAGGGTTTGTAAGGTTTATTGAACCAGAATAAACAGTTTGACCAACATTAGCAAATTTAGGCAAACTTTCACCTGTTATTGAACTAACATCAAAGTTTGTTTCACCTTTAACAATTTTAACGTCTGTTGGAACTTTTTCACCAACTTTTATTAAAATTATATCATTTTTACACAATTGTTCAGGTTCTACAATTTCAATTTTAGAATCAACAATTTTGTTTGCATATGTGGCTTTAAGTTCAACAATGTTTCCAATTGCCACCCTAGATTTTGAAACTGCATTATCTTGAAATAATTCGCCAATTTGATATAACAACATAACGGCAACTGCTTCTGGCATTTCTTTTATGCAAAAAGCCGAAATTGAAGCAATACTGGTTAAAAAGTTTTCATCAAGGAATTTGCCCTTGATTATGTTTTTTAGGGCTTTAAAAACCACTTCATAGCCTACAATTATGTATGAGACCAAATAAATTGAAAATTTAATCCAAAAGCCAACTGGTAGAACTAGCCCCAAAACAAATAGGAATGCTGAAATATATACTTTAATAAAATCGAAGCTAAACCATGCAATTTTGTGTTGTTTTAAATTATTGTTACTTTCTACACTTTCAAAACTGGATAGAATTGGTAAATTTTGAGTGCTTTGTTCTAATACAACTTCTTCAAGTTGTTCATCGGTTAAATGTTTATGATTTACTTGTTGTTTTGTAATTTTGCTTTGTTTAAAAGCGTTATTATTACTTTTACTTTTTAACTTGTCTAAATAATTTTGTTTACGTGAATTTTTAATTGTTACGTTTGGTAAAACTTTTGAAGTTACACTTTGTAACATATCTTCAAGTTCTTGTTCTGATTGTTCAAAATCATCAGTTGTTTCAACAAAAAGTTTTAAATCAACAAAACTTAAATTTGCTGTTTTAATATAAGGTAATTTACTGATTGCATTTTCAAGGTTTGAAGCACAAACTGCACAATCAACACCATCAAGTTTAAAATTAACTTTCATGTGTGTCACCTTCCTTTTCGTTAATATGGGTTCTGCAAATGTTAAGTAATATATTTATATGTTCATCAATCAAAAAATAGGTAACAAAATTTCCCTGCTTTTTACTGCCAACAATATGGTTTGTTTTTAGTATTTTAAGTTGATGTGAAACTAATGATTGTGAACTAAGAGTTGTTTCTGCTAACTCATTAACTGTTTTCTCACTTTCTAACAACGAAAAAATAAGTTTCAGCCTTGTTTTGTCACCGATTATTTTAAACAAATTTCCAACTTTTGAAATCTCTTCTTCTGTTGGTGTGATGTAATTTACCATAATAAATTTCCTTTTAAATATGAATACACATTCAT
>JAZRJQ010000112.1:0-3557 GCA_045645925.1 Clostridia bacterium
AACATTTTCATTTGGTTTTATTATAAACATTGCCGGATAAACACTTTCAATTATCCCATAAAACCTTATAATCTTTTTTCTACCCTTGTTTACCATCAATTTTAAATTTTTGCCTTTTAAAGTAAAAATCTCATCTTTAACTGCTTGCAATTTTTCAGTGTTTGTCATTAACTTTATTCCTTTAACATTTTTAGTATTATTTCCAAATTTTAACTAAATTATTCTAAACATTAACATCAATAATCAAACAAAAAAAGAGTGCCTAAAAAGCACTCTCATTTTTATTAATCTTCATCATCCTCATCGTCTTCAATATCTTCTTCATCTTCATCGTCTTCATCATCAATGTCAGATTCATCCAAATCAAGGTCAAGATCATCTAATTCATCATCCAAATCATCAAGTTCGTCAACTTCATCGAAATCATCTTTAAAGTCAGCGTCAAGGTCTTTTGCAAATGTTGAATCAAGTTCTTCATCAATTTCTTCGTCGTCATCAGTTGTTGGAAGAAGATCAAGATCATCGTCTTCATCGTCTTTATCAACATATTCACGCCAATCAGGGTCATCATCAACTTTGTTTAGTGATAAACTTTCTTCTAAACAAGAAGCACACATTGTTTCCCCTTCATTAATATAGTTAACATGACAAACTGGACAAAGTTCTAATTCATCGTAAACTTCAAGTTCGTCATCATCAATAGCACCAGCTTTCATTTCTTGTTTGCAAACTTCACAAAATTTATCTTTCTTTAAAATGTAATTAAGTTCGCATCTTGGACATTTTATGTAGGTTTGTTTTGTACCCATATTATTATGTTTTCTCCTAACCAAAATTAGTATTTAAAGTATGTATGCGTTAATACTACTTTAATGCTAATATATTATAGTTAGTTATTATTATCTTGTAAACAGTTTTTATACAATATTTTTAGTTATTAAGCACAATTTAAGTGTTTTTATTTACATTGTTTTTTATTAATTATGCACCTTCAATCAACATTTTATCAGCAACCAATGCAATAAATTCGCCATTGGTTGGTTTTTCGTTGTTTGAATAAACTCTAATACCAAACAAAGCATTAATATTTTCAATTTTACCCCTGTTCCATGCAACTTCAATAGCATGCCTTATTGCTCGTTCAACTTTTGATGCACTTGTTTCAAAACGTTCAGCAATGCTTGGGTACAATTTTTTTGTAATACTATTAATAATTTCTGGGTTATCAATTGCCATTTTTATTGCTTCACGTAAAAATTGATAGCCTTTAATGTGTGCAGGAATACCAACAGTAATAAATATGTTTGTTATTTTTTCTTCCAATTGTCTGTTACGTGGTTTAACACTTTTAATATTTGTTACACTCTTTTCTAAAAATGTACCACCATTTTTAAGTTCTAACACACGTTGTTTTAAAACATTAACATCGCATGGTTTAACCATATAATAATCAGCACCAAAACTTAATGCTTTGTTAATAAAATTATCGTTGCTTAGTGCCGACAAAACCAACATTTTTGGTTTTGTGTCTTGACCAAGTTTGTTTAAGGCTTCCATAAATTCGTAACCATCAATGTTTGGCAAAACAATATCGGTAACAATAACATCAACATCGTTTTCCTTAATATAATTCAACGCCGAAATTGCATCACCAAAATCGGCAACCACTTCCATTGCATCATCTTTTAATTGATTTTTAATGTTGTTTCTCATTTGTTCGTTGTTATCAACTAAAATTAGTTTTGTTTTTTCAGATAAATTTTCCATTATTTTTAATCTCCGTTTTTAAATTTTTATCTTAGAAAAACATATAAAAATTTGTGCTTTTCTTTCCACAATTTTTTGTGGTTTAACCTGCACCCCAAAGTTGTGAGTACAAGACAAATTATAGCACCCCATTTTTTAAAACACATTTCAAAACAATAAAAAATATTGTAAGTTTTATAATATTTATTTCAAAAATGTTAGTAAATTGTCGAAAATCTTTTGTTTTTCAGAGTTAAACAAACAAATTTAGAAAATTAAACATAATTTTACACATTTGTTTGGTAATTCAAAATTTTAACAACTATTGTATTATTTAATTTGTTTTTTTGAATTATTTTTAAAAGTTTAACAAAATAAATTTGAATTTTAACAAAAAAACTTTAATCCTGTTGTTTAACATTATCGACCTAAAACAACAAAGAAACCCAAAATTGTATAATGATTATTAAACTTTTACATTTAAGTTTAATATAAAATATATATAACAATTTGGAAACTTTGGAGGCAAAATGACTACCTATAAAAAAACAATTGTGTTATGTAATCCAACCATATCAAATTTTAACGGAAATGCCATTTTAACATTGACTAAAAGTGGTGACGCTGTTTTTGGAACTTTAAAAACTTTTAACATAAAGAACAAACCCAATTTGGTTTTGGGATTATCACAAAATGGTAAACAGGTGTTAAAGCAAAATGTAAATCTTATAAACAATAATTCTTACAACTTTAAAATAAACCAATTAGATTTAAACCAAAACATAAGTTGCGTTTTAGTAGAAGACGAACCAACAATGGTTATACCTTTAATTTGGGGAAGCGATAGTAAAACCCAGTTAACAGATGAAATTATTGAAAACCTTTCAATGCAAAAATCAACACCACAAACCAATTCACAAAAACTTGATTTGGGACAAATGTTTGAATTAACCGAACCCGAAATTGAAGAACTTATAACACAACAACTAAGCGATGAATTTTTTGAAGATAACACAAACGCTACCGAACCTATTATTTTAGAATCTGCAACCCCAGAAAAAACTTTTGAAGCAGAAGAAATTTTTGCTAACGACAGCACACCAAACTACCCTTCAAATTTTAATTCGTTTAATCAAAAAACTGAAAGCATTTCTAAAATACTTTCAAACAAAAGCATAATTGATGAAGAAGTTGAAAACCTGAATTTGTCAGATAGCGACAACTTTTACGATAACATTGCCGAACAAATTGAAGATTTGTTTTCAAAATATCCTGCCGAAACAAACTTAGAAGCACTAATACCAAACAGCAAATGGGCAAAAATCGATTACGAAAACAATGGAAACCACTATGTTTTAGGTTTGATTTACGAAGACATAAGCCTAAAATACATTTGCTATGGTGTTCCTGGTGTTTACAGCGATACGGCACCTAACGGACTAGACAACTACACTCAGTGGTTACCAACAAATGTTGACGAACCAACACAAAACGGATATTGGGTTATGTACCAAAACGCATTAACTGGCGAAAGCATTTTGGTTGATGCAATTTAAAACTAAATTTTTCTTAACACAAAACCACATTTAAACAAAAAACAAAGTTAACCGCTTTGTTTTTTATTTTGTTTATATTTTTCTTTTAAAAATTAATATTATATATATTTTATTGATAATTTAGTTTATTAAATAAATTTAAGTTAATAATTGTTGTAAAATAAATGCATTTTTTTGAATTAATTGCTAAAATAGAATAGCGTAGTTTAATTATATAATTGACTATATAAGTTAATTTTGATAATATGTAATGTA
>JAZRJQ010000113.1:0-3971 GCA_045645925.1 Clostridia bacterium
TTTCTTCTTCGGTTTCTTCTTTTTTGATTTGTTTTTTATCAACATTATATGCAGCCATAAAACCATCAAAAACTGGTGTTTTACCACTTGCTTTAAACAAATAGTTACCATTTTCAATCTCAGCCACAACAAGGTTGTGAGTTGCTTCGGCCATTTGGCTTGCAACAAACTTGTTATAAATTAATTTGTAAAGTTTATAGTTGTCTGCCGACAAATATGGTTTAACTTTTTCTGGTGTACGTTCTAGCGAAATTGGACGAATGGCTTCGTGCGCATCTTGGGCACTATCTTTTGTTTTATAAATGTTTGGCTTGCTTGGCAAATATTTTTCACCATAGGTTGCCAAAATGTGTTGCTTTGCCATTTCCATAGCTTCTGGTGCTACACGCACTGAGTCGGTACGAATATAGGTAATTAACGCAACTTTACCTTCTTCACCAAGGCTTACACCTTCATACAATTCTTGTGCACAAAAACTTGCTTTTTTAAGGTTAAAACCAAGTTTGTTTAAAGCTTCTTGTTGCATAGTTGAAGTTGTATATGGTGCTTGTGGATGTGTTTTTTGAACTGTCTTTTTAACAGATTTAACAACAAAATTGTTTTGTTTTAAAGCTTCCAATGTTGCGTCCATTTGTTCTTTGTTTTCAATGGTTGCTTTTTTATTGTTAAATTTTGTTAAACTTGCTTTAAATATTTCCTTTTTAGCATTTGGATATAATTCAGCATTTAATGTCCAATATTCAGTAGGAACAAATTTTTGAATTTCATGTTCCCTATCAACAACCAATTTTAATGCAACACTTTGAACACGACCTGCACTAAGTCTTGGTTGAATTTTCTTACATAGGATTGGAGAAATTTTGTAACCCACCAATCTGTCTAACACACGACGTGCTTGTTGAGCATTAACAAGTTTAATATCAATACCCCTAGGATTTTCTAAACCTTTATTAACAGCATTTTTTGAAATTTCGTTAAATGTTATTCTTACTGGGTCTTTTTCGTTTAATCCTAAAATGTTACACAAATGCCAACTAATAGCTTCACCCTCTCTATCCGGGTCGGTTGCCAAATAAATTTTGTCAGCTTTTTTAGCTTTTTCTTGCAACATTTTAACAACATCTTTTTTATCAGGCATAATTTCGTATTGTGGTTTAAAATTTTCATACAAATTTACACCCAAACTTTTTTCAGGTAAATCACGAACATGTCCTTTTGTTGCAACAACTTCGTAATTGCTTCCTAAATATTTTTTTATGGTGTCTTGTTTACCAACACCTTCAATGATTACTAAGTTCATTATTCCTCCAATTATTTGCTATAAAAATTTCCTGGCAATTTCTTTATCAAATTTTTAAGTTCTAACCTTATTAATGCAGTGTTTAGCTCTTTGCTATCCATTCCACTTTTTGCCAAAATTTCTTCATAGTGAACTTCATTAACATCTATTATATCTAAAATCAATCTATCTGTTAAACTATACTGAACAACATTTGTTTTGCTTTCTACAAAATTCTTGCCCAAAAAGTTTAACACATCGTTAGGGTCAAGCGCAATGGCACTTTGACAATTTTTTATTATTTTGTTGCAGCCAGTAGAATAAATATCGTTAATTCTGCCCGGCACTGCAAAAACTTCTCTACCAAAATCTAATGCATAGTTTTTGGTGTGCATACTTCCACTTTTCTCAGTTGCTTCGGTTATAAGCACAGCTTTACACATTCCTGCAATAATTCTATTTCTAACAGGAAAATAATATGTTTGTGGTTTTTCGTTTGGCTTATATTCACTAATAATTAAACCACCAGTTTCAATTATTTTATTTGCCAAATTTGTGTTTGTTGCAGGATAAATTTCGTTTATTCCGCCACCCAAAACTGCAATAGTTTTACCTTTTGCTTTTACGCATGCATCATGAGCAAAAGTATCAACTCCGTCAGCCAAACCACTAACAATTGTTATGCCACTTTGTGCTAACACACTTGAAAACTTTTCAGTAACATCTTTGCCATAGCGTGATGCCCTACGTGAGCCAACAATTGCCACACAAGTTGAGTTAAGCAAATTAACATCACCCTTTGCATATAAAACCAAAGGTGGCGAATCAATTTCTTTTAATAACTTTGAATAACAGTCAGACATAACCGTTACAACTTTAATGTTTGATTTTTCCAAATTGTTAATGTAAGAATTTAATTTCACTTCATCAAATTCGTTACATAAATTTTGCAATTCTTCGTTGTTTAAAATGTTTGAAACATCTGCTTTAAACTTATCAAAATCATCAAATAAATTACTAAGTAAAACTTGTTCAACAATTTTAAATTGCTTTTTATATGTTAGCCCAGTTGTTGTTAAAAATAAAATTGCTTTTTCTTGTTTATTTAACATACTTAATTATTCCAATATTTTTTATCTAATGTTCTATAAGATATTGCTTCCATAACATGTTCTAATTCAATATTTTCTTTTCCTTCCAAATCAGCAATTGTTCTTGCCACTTTTAAAATTCTTGAATACGCCCTTGCACTTAAACCAAAGTTTTCAAAAGCAAGTTTTAGAACCTCGTTACTTTCATCATCTAGTTTGCAATATTTTTTTAATTGAACATCATTCATTTTCGCATTGTTATAGTTCTTACTTTGTTTATATCTATCAAGTTGAATAAGCCTTGCCTTATCAACTCTAAGCTTAACACTTTCGCTACTTTCTTCTTCAAAAGATGAATTTAAATCAGCATATTTAACATTATCAACTTCAATATGCATATCAATTCTATCCATTAAAGGGCCAGAAAGTTTTGCCAAATATTTGTGTATTTGTTGTGGTGTACATTTACACTCTTTTTCCTTATTTCCATAGTTTCCACATGGGCATGGGTTCATGCTTGCAATAAGTGTAAAGTTTGCAGGATATTCCACCGTTGCATCAATACGTGCAACATTTATAACACCATCTTCTAGTGGTTGACGCAAGGTTTCAATTGAATGCCTTGAATATTCTGGCAACTCATCTAAAAACAACACTCCATTATGCGCCAAACTTATTTCGCCAGGCTTTGCTGTTCTGCCACCACCAGTTAAAGCAATTGTTGTTGCCGTGTGATGTGGTGAACGGAACGGACGTGAACAAATTATGCCAACAGAATTATCTAACACACCTGCAACGCTATGGATTTTTGTAACTTCCAATGCTTCATCAAATGTTAAGTTTGGTAGTATACTTGGAAAACATTTTGCAAGCAATGTTTTACCAGAACCTGGTGGACCAACCATAAGCAAATTATGACCACCTGCCGCCGCAATTTCCAATGCACGTTTTGCATTGTTTTGACCTTTAACATTTTTAAAATCGTATGGTGTGTTAAACATATTTGCTTTTTCGTTATAATCACAATACCTAACAGGTTCAATAGATTCTTCACCATTCAAAAACCTAACCACTTGGCTTAACGAACTTACAGCATACACATTTAATCCACTTAAATAACTTGCTTCGTTTTGATTATCAAACGGAATAATAATATTATTTAATCCTTTTTGTTTTGCAGCAATTAAAATTGGCAAAACACCATTAACCTTTCTAATTGTTCCATCTAACGATAATTCACCAAGGAAAACAAAATTTTTAACATTATTAATATCAACTTGTTTTGTTGCGGACAACAAACCAACAGCAATTGCAAGGTCGTAAACTGGACCTTCTTTTTTTGTGTCGGCTGGTGCTAAGTTAACTGTTATTTTGGTTATTGGATAAGTTAAACCGCTGTTTTTTATGGCACTTCTTACCCTTTCTTTACTTTCTTTTATTGCAGTGCCAACAAGCCCAACAATATCATAACCCGGCAGACCTTGGTTTATGTCCACTTCAACTTGAACACCATAACCAGTTATGCCATTAATACCAAAACTTTTAACAATTGATAACATTTATTTTATCTCCTAAAAAAGTTACGTAAAATTACTTCGTTT
>JAZRJQ010000114.1:0-5446 GCA_045645925.1 Clostridia bacterium
AATAGTAATTATTGGTTAGTAAAATAAAAATTAACTATATGCTTTTTTAATGCAATTTTTTTTAAATTATGTTAATATTTATTGTAAATAAAATTATTAAGGAAAACAATATGGCTAAAAGTAGGGACTTTATAACAAAACAAATTAAAGCTATTTCAAAATTAATTACGCAAGTATTGTTCAAAAAAGAAGATTTTGAATATGTTGTGCCAGAAGAAGCTAAACAATCGGAAATTGATAAACTTTATGTTTCTTTGTTGGAAATGTTAGATAAAAACAATGTTAACGAAGCTGAAGATTTGTTGTTTAAAAATGTTGATGGATTAAATCCAATGATTCTTATTATTGCTTTAAACTTTTACAATAAACTTGTTGTAAAAACAGATGAAGAATTGGAAGCTGCAAATTTCTCAATTGAAGAAGTTGAACAAGGTTTTTTAGATTTGCTTAGAATGTACAATATCAAGGTTGATAAGAAACAATAATATAAAGGATGAAAAATGGATTTTAATAAAGTGGAGAAAAAAGTTGCTAGCATTGTTAAAAAGGCTAGCAAGTTGTACCACAACAAAAGTTTTTTTGAAGTTGTTGAAAAACACAAGTACGAAAAAGATGATGTTACTAGCAATGATATTAAAACGCAGGATTTTTTAAGAAACAAGTTGCTAAAACTTATTCCAGATAGTTGCTTTATTGGAGAAGAAGGAAGTGAAGTTAACAATAACAGTTATGTGTGGATAATTGACCCTATTGATGGCACTCAAAACTATAAAAAAGGGTTGCCACTTTATGGAACACAAGTTGCTTTGCAATACAAAAACAAAACCATATTAAGTGTTATATATTTTCCAGAATCAAAAGAACTTTATGTAGCAAACAATAATGGTGCAAGCGTTAATGGAAAACAAATTAAAGTGTCTGACAGAACCGATATTGGTTGGTCGATTGCTTTGGTTGGAAATTATGCTGCTTATTCCGAAATTGAAAAGAAATATAAAATTCAGGAAAAGTTGGTTTCCAATTTTAAAACGGTTCGAATTTTGGGTTGTTCAGCTTTAAATTATGCCTTGTGTGCTAGTGGTAAAATTGAATCGGTTGTGGTTTTTGGTAACACAATTTGGGATTTAGTTCCAGGCAGATTTTTGGTGGAAAAATCGGGTGGAGTGGTTTACACCAACGAAGATCTTAATTTGCATATTGCTGGCAATGTTGAATTGGTTAATAAAATAAAAAAATTGTTAGGAGTTTAAATTTGAACTCCTTTTTTTATTAAAATTTTTTAATGTTATTAATTAAGTTGTTTGCCTGAAATGTTAATTTGATATATACTTTTATTGTGTTAATAAATTAATATTAATGGAGTTTGAATTATGGATAAAAAAACAATTAAAAACATTGACGTTAACAACAAAAAAGTTTTGTTAAGGGTTGACTTTAATGTGCCATTAAAAGATGGGGTTATTACTGACGATAATCGTATTAAAGAAGAAGTTCCAACAATTAAATATTTGTTAAGTCATGGTGCTTCGGTTATTATTATGAGCCACTTGGGTCGTCCAGAAGGTGAAGTAAATTTGAAATATTCTTTAAAACCAACTGTTGCAAATTTGGGTGAATATTTAGGACTTGAAGTTAAGTTTGCACCTGATTGTATTGGTGACGAGGCTGCTCAAATGGCAAGTGAATTAAAATCAGGTGAAGTTTTAATGCTTGAAAACTTGCGTTTTTATGCACAAGAAGAAGAAAATGATGAAGAATTTTGCAAAAAATTGGCAAGATTAGCTGATGTTTATGTTAACGATGCTTTTGGTACAGCGCACAGAAAACATGCTTCAACATATGGTGTTGCAAAAATGTTGCCAAATGCAGTAGGTTTTTTAATTGAAAAAGAACTTGAAATGATTGAAGATACAATCAATCAACCAAAACGTCCGTTAGTTGGAATTTTGGGTGGTGCAAAAGTAAGTGATAAAATTAAAATCGTTGAAAGTTTGCTAAACAAGGTTGACACATTAATTGTGGGTGGAGCTATGGCTTACACATTTCTAGCATCACAAAATTGCGAACTAGGAAATAGTTTGGTTGAAAAAGAAATGGTTGCCGAAGGTGAACGTTTAATTAAATTGGCAAAAGAAAAGAATGTTACACTTCTTTTACCAGTTGACCACGTTGTGGCTGATGCTTTTGAAGATGCAAAAGAAATTAAACAAACTGAAAATGTAAACATTCCAGCTGGCTTTATGGGTATGGATATTGGACCTAAAACTGTTGAAATCTACAAAGATGCAATCAACAATGCAAGTTCTGTTGTTTGGAACGGACCAATGGGTGTTTTTGAAAATCCAAATTTTGAAAATGGAACAAAATCAGTTGCATTAGCAATGGCTGAATCAAATGCTGTAACAATTGTTGGTGGTGGTGATAGTGCTGCTGCTGTTATTAAATTTGGTTATGCTGGTGAAATGACACACGTTTCAACTGGTGGCGGAGCAAGCTTAAAATTGTTTGAAGGTAAAGTTTTGCCTGCTGTTGATGTTATTGAAAATAAATAAATATTTAATGATTTGGGGGAAGGTATGAAATATTTAATTGGTAATCATAAAATGAATTTAAGTGATAAAGAACTTAAAGCGTATTTTAAAGGTTTAAAGAAGATTGCAAAACAAAGTGATAATTTTGTTGGGGTTTGTGTTCCAAGTGTGTATTTGCCATTAGCAAACAAAATGTGTAAAGGAACTAAAATTAATTTTGGTGCTCAAAACATGTTTTACGAAGATAAAGGTGCTTACACTGGTGAACTTAGTGCAAACATGTTAAAAGATTATAAAACACAAATGGTTATTTTGGGACATAGCGAACGTAGACATATTTTTGGCGAAACCGACCAAATGATTAACAAAAAAGTTTTAAAAGCGTTAGAAAGTGGTTTAACACCAATTTTGTGTATAGGTGAAACAAAAGAAGAACGTGAAACAAAACAAACAAACAAAGTTTTGAAAAAACAATTAGTTGGCGCATTAAAAGGTGTTGATGCTGAAAAACTTAACAAAATTTTATTTGCTTACGAACCTGTTTGGGCTATTGGAACTGGTGTTAGTGCAACAAAAGAAGATGCTGAAAAAACAATCAAACATGTTAAGCAAACCATTGCAAAACTTTACGAACTTGAATCACTAGACCAAATTGTTGTGTTGTATGGTGGAAGTTTGAATGCTAAAAACGTTGACGAAATTTTAAGCCAACCACACATTGATGGCGGTTTAATTGGTGGAGCAAGCCTAAAAGTTGAAGAATTTGCCAAATTAATAGCATATAAAGGCTAGTTTTTAAAATAGTTATTGACTTTTTAAGCCTTAGGGTTTAAAATTATAATAATAAATATGACAAATCTTAGGATAAAAGGGTGATTGTTATGTTAAATGTTATGTGTAATATGTTTAGTGCATTATGGAATAAATTTTATAGTTCTTTAAGGGGCTTGCCAAACACTGTTAAAGGTTGCATTATTTTTGCACTTGTTCTAGGCGCTTTGGTTTGCTTTATTTATGCAGTAAAAGGCAGTAAAAAAGAAAAAATGGTTAAAAACTGGTTTTTGTTTTTCATATGCATTTTGTTAACAATTTTTGCTGTTGCATTCTGTATTATAATGTAACGAATAAGTTTAAAATTAAAACACGTGGTAACACGTGTTTTTTTTGTTTTAAAAATGGATAAAATTGTAAAAATAATTAGTTAAAAAAGCAATAAATGTGTGGCTTTTTTGTTAATTAACTAGACTAAAAATATTGTGTATGTTATAATTCGTTAGTAGTATTATAATTATGGAGGCAACATGAACTTATTTAATTTATTGTTAAGCGATGTTTCAAAACCAATTCCTGATTGGATTAGTAAATCTTTCCCAATCATTCAAACAATTTTAATTATTTTAATTGCTTTGGCTGCATTAGTTATTATTGTTACCGTTTTAATGACAGCATCTAATGCTGAAGGTGGTAACAATGCAATAACAGGTGTTAATGATAGTTACTATATGCAACACAAAGGTGGCAGTAAAGAAGGTAGATTAAAAACAGCTATTATAGTTTGTGCCATTGCAATTTTAGTTTTAACCTTGGCTTACTTTATTCTATTTGGAATTTACAAAGGTTTTAGCGTTTAATAAATTGGCTCTTAAATTATTTTAGGAGCCTTTTTAAAATTCTACACATATTTACTTTAAAGGAAAATTGATGGAAAAAAATAAAATATTAAATCAAATTGAAGTTAACAGATTAACAGAGTTAGATTACGAATTTATTATTGCTCAACTTTGCGTTTTGAACAATAAACCATTTGAAGATATGAAACAAGTTTTAGATGAACTTATTGTTGAAGGTGCATTTAAGCTTAAAAGTGCAGAAGCCGAAGAACAAGCACCTGCTTTTCCTTATGCTAACAAAAAACAACATAATCAAGATATGCTTGATGATGCAGAAGAAATGCTTAGCAGAAAGGATAAAAAACGTGCATCTAAAAACAAAAGTTTTAAATTACAAGGTAAATTACAAGGTACAAAAAGCGACTTTGCTTTTTTGGTTCCTTTCGATAAAACCTATGAAGATGTTTTTATTGCAGGAAGTGATTTAAACGGTGCAATTCACAACGATACAGTTGTGGCAGAAGTTAAGCGTGAACGTGATGGTAAACGTTACGAAGGCCGTGTTATTCAAATTTTGGAACGTGGCAACGAACGTGTTGTTGGTAAAATCTTCTTATCAAAAGGTAACGCAATGGTTATGCCAGATGACGTTAAGTTTGGCAAGGATATTTTAGTTCCAATTTCAAAAGTTATGAATGCAAATAATGGCGATAAAGTTGTTGTAAAAATTACAAATTATGCAAACAAAAAGAACCCAACAGGTGAAGTTATTGAAGTTTTGGGTGCTCCTAACAAAATTGAAACCGAAGTTAAAGCAATTATTAGAAGTTACGATTTGTATGAGGAATTTCCTAAAAAAGTTATTGAATATGCTCAAAATGTTCCACAAGAAGTTGATAAATCAAAATATTCTAATCGTCGTGATTTAACCGAACTTAGATGTTTTACAATCGATGGTGAAGATAGTAGGGACTTGGACGATGCTATTTCAATTTCTAGAAACAACGATGGAACTTACAAACTTGGTGTTCATATTGCCGATGTTGGTGAATATGTTACATATAATAACGTTCTAGATAAAGAAGCATTTAAACGTGGAACCAGTGTGTATTTTCCAAACACTGTTTTACCAATGTTGCCACGTGAACTAAGTAACGGTATTTGCAGTTTGAACGAAGGCGTTGATAGGCTTGCACTTAGTGTGTTTATGGATATTGACCATAAAGGTGAAATTAAAAACTATGAAATTTGCGAAAGTGTTATAAAAAGCAAAAAACGTTTCACTTACACAGTTGTAACTAAAAT
>JAZRJQ010000115.1:0-10012 GCA_045645925.1 Clostridia bacterium
GCAAATGTTAACAACCCACTAACAAATTCAACAATCTATAATTACGTAAAACTATTTCAAAATGTTTCAAAAGGAGAGTAATTTATGAACTTAACAACTTCAAACGAAAAGTTAATGGACGAATTGTTGTTAGTAACAAAATTGTTTTTTCCTTTGGAAATTTTTGAACAAATTGATTTAACTATCAACGAAAATCACAATTTAACAGAAAATATTTTAGAAACACAAATTGAAATAACTGGTAATTATTATAATAACGAAATTAATGTTAATAATGTCAACAAATTTGAACTAACAAAACAACAACTTTCAAAACAAGATAAATATATTAAACGTTATTTAAAAATAGAGCTTTACAATGCACTTGTTTCAATAACAGGCAGAACAATGCCATGGGGTAGCTTAACCGGTATTAGGCCAACAAAATTATTCTATGAACTAAAAAAAGAATTAGGAAGTTCACTGCTTGCAAAATCAGAACTAATTAATACTTTTAAAGTTAGCAATCAAAAAGCAGAAACAGTTTATGAAGTAACAAAAAATCAAACCAAAATTGAAATTAATGACAATCTGGTTGACCTTTACATAAACATTCCATTTTGCACTTCAAAATGTTATTATTGCAGTTTTATCTCAGCCCCAATTGATAAGTGCCAACAATTTGTTGAACCATATATCGATTGCTTAATTAAGGAAATTAAAGCTATTAAACAAATAATCAATAAAAACAATTACATCGTTAAAACTATATATATGGGTGGTGGAACACCAACAGCACTTACAGCCGAACAACTTGACAAAATTCTAAACGAAATAACATATCCTGTTAGTGAATTTACTGTTGAAGCAGGCAGGCCTGACACAATAACAAAGGAAAAACTTGATGTTTTAAAAAAGCATAAAGTAACCAGAATTTCCATAAACCCACAAACTTTTTCCAACAAAACTTTAAAAGAAATTGGCAGAAATCATTCTAGCCAACAAATTGTTGATGCCTTTAACTTGGCAAAGCCATATGGATTTATTATTAATATGGACCTAATTGCAGGGTTGTCAAACGAAAGTTTTAACACTTTTAAAACTAGTTTAAAAAAGACAATGGAACTTAATCCTGACAACATTACTGTTCACACCCTAAGCGTTAAACGAACAAGTAATTTAAGCGAAGGTCAAGGTGAAAAAGGTGACGAAGATGACGTTGTAAAAATGGTTGAATATTCTTATCAAACATTACGAAATGCTGGCTATAATCCATATTACCTTTATAAACAAAAAAATATGGTTGGAAACCTTGAAAATTTGGGTTACACAAAACCTGGAAAAGAGTGTGTGTTTAACATTGATAGCATGGAAGAAGTTGCAACAATTGTTGCAGTTGGTGCAAATGCTATTTCAAAAAGATTTTTTAGTATAGAAAACCGAATAGAACGTAATGCAAATGTTAAAAATTTAAACGACTATATCACACGTATCGACGAAATAATTGCTAAAAAGCAAGATTTTTTTAAATAATATTATTTATTTATAAAATAATCTTTACAATTTATTTTGATTATGATAATATTTTATCGGTACTTTGGGCTAGGGTAATCGCGTATCCTCAAATTTTACGTTTGCCTTGGGTTAAAGTGAATATTAGATAGGAGGAAAAGTTAATGATTAAAAAAGACAAAAAACAAGAAGTAATCAAGGCTTACCAATTAAGTGACGCTGACACAGGTTCTTGTGCAGTTCAAATCGCAATTTTAACAGCAAGAATCAACGAATTAACAGAACACTTAAAAGCAAACAAAAACGACAACCATTCTCGTCGTGGATTAATCCAAATGGTTGCTAATCGTAAAAGCTTACTTAAATATTACGAGAAAAAAGACCTTGAAGCTTGTCGTGAATTAAAGAAAAAATTAGGTATTAGATAGTAAGTAAAGGTGGAAGATTTCTTTCGCCTTTTCTTTTATTTAATTATAATTTCAACTTGCAATAGTTATGGCTAACAAGCCATTTTAAATATTGGTAATTTTATGGTAATAGTTCAAGGAGGAGAAAATGAACGAAGTAAAAAAAGTACAAACAGAAATTGGTGGCAGAAAGGTTGATATTACATTAAACAAATATGCTTTCCAAAGTAATGGAAGTTGTATTGTAACTTGCGACGAAACAGTAATTATGGCAAACGTAACAATGTCAAAATCACCACGTCCAGGTCAAGATTTCTTCCCATTAGGCGTTGACTTTGAAGAAAAGTTATATGCCGTAGGCAAAATCCCTGGTGGATTTAAACGTAGAGAAGGTAGAGCAAGCGATCAAGCAATTTTAACAAGTCGCTTAATCGACAGACCTTTACGTCCTTTATTCCCAAAAGGATTATTTAATGATGTTTCAGTTATTGCAACACCATTATCAGTTAACCCAGACTGTGCTCCTGAACCACTTGCAATGTTTGCAAGCTCAGTTGCATTAACAGTTTCAGACATTCCATTTGGTGGCCCAACAGGCAGTGTAGACGTTGCATATGTTGATGGCAAATACATCATCAACCCAACACAAGCAGAACGAAATGCAAGCTTAATGGATTTAACAGTTGCTGGAACAAAAGAAGCAATTTTAATGGTTGAAGCTGGTGCAAAAGAAGTTAGCGAAGAAGTTATGCTTCAAGCAATTTTATTTGCTCACGAAGAAATCAAAAAACAAGTTGCTTTCCAAGAACAACTTGCTGAAGAACTTGGTGTTAAAAAATCTGAAGAAATTGAATATTACACAATTCCAGAAGAAATTGAAGCAGCAGTTAGAGAATTTGCAACAGACAAAGTTAAAGATGTTATGTCTAACTTTGACCGTCATGTTCGTCAAGATGCCGAAGAACAAATGGACAAAGTTGTTTTAGAACATTTTGCTGAAACATATCCTGATAACACACGTGAAATTTTAGACGTTCTTTACAAAATTAAAAAAGAAGTTATGCGTTCTAAAATTATTAACGATGGTGTTAGACCAGATGGTCGTAAACTAGATGAAATTCGTCCAATTTGGTGTGAAGTTGGCTTGTTACCACGTGTTCATGGTTCAGGCGTGTTCACTCGTGGCGAAACTCAAGCATTAACAACCTTAACATTAGGTTCACTTCGTGACACACAAATTTTAGATGGTTTAGAAGATGGTGAAAGCGAAAAACGTTACATGCACCATTACAACATGCCAGGTTATTCAACTGGTGAAGCAAAATCAATCAAAAGCCCAGGCAGACGTGAAATTGGCCATGGTGCATTAGCTGAACGTGCATTGCTTCCAGTTCTTCCAAGTGAAGATGAGTTCCCATATGCAATAAGAACCGTTAGCGAAATTTTAAGTAGTAATGGTAGCACAAGCCAAGCAAGTGTTTGTGGTAGCACATTAGCACTTATGGACGCTGGCGTTCCAATTAAAGCTCCAGTTGCTGGTATTGCAATGGGTTTAATTAAAGACGTTGAATCAAATAGAGTAGCAGTTTTAACAGATATTCAAGGCTTAGAAGATTTCCTTGGTGATATGGACTTTAAAGTTGCTGGAACAAAAGATGGTATTACAGCAATTCAAATGGATATCAAAATTAAAGGTATCGACGAAAACATTTTACGTACAGCTTTGGAACAAGCTAGAAAAGGTAGATTATTTATCTTAGACAAAATGACAGCTGTTATTGCAGAACCTAGAAAAGAATTAAGCAAATATGCTCCAAAAATTATCACATTCACAATTCACCCAGACAAAATTAAAGATGTTATTGGTTCAGGTGGAAAAACAATTAACAAAATTATTGACGAAACCGGCGTTAAAATTGATATTGAAGACGATGGTAGAGTTTGTGTTGCTGGTCTTGACGACGAAAAAATTTCAAGAGCAAAACAAATCATTTTAGGTATTGCAGAAATTGTTGAAGTTGGCAAAGTTTACACAGCAAAAGTTGAAAGAATTATGCCATTTGGCGCATTCTGTAGCTTTGGCTGGAACAAAGAAGGAATGATTCACATTTCAAAACTAAGTTCTAAACACGTTGATAAAGTTGAAGATGTTGTTAAAATTGGAGACATTGTTGAAGTTGAAGTAATCAAAATTGATGAAAAAGACAGAATTGATTTAAAGTTACTAGCAGTTAACACAGAAAAACCTGCAACAGAAGAAGCAAAATAATAAATTTATATATAAAAAAGAGCAATAATTTTTGCTCTTTTTTTATTGTTTTTGTATAATATTATTGTAAGAAAATTTAAGGAAACACTATATGATAAAAAACAAATTACCTTTACTTATTTTTATATTAATATTTGCTATTAGTTTTTCAATTCCGTCTATTTTCTTGTTTTCAAGCATAAGCGACCATAAAACTGCCCAAGAAATAGTTAAAACAGGAACAAAAACAAATGCCACACCCACTGATTATGGAACTAATTTAACAATTAACGATATTCCTTATTATTACATAACATATGAATTTAAGGTTGATGGTGTAACATATTTTGGTAAAACAAGCCCAAAATATAAAAGTAACGAATATTATTACGTTTTTAAACAAGGTTACATTGAAATTGCTTACAACGAAAATTTTGAATCAATAGAATCTGACTACACATTAACTTCGGCTTTAAAAACTGAATTTATCATGCTTGGCATATTTGGAGTTGTTGATTTGTGCTTCTGGATTGCTGTAATTGTATTTATTGTAAAAATTATTAAAAATGGTATTTTAAATTTGTTAGGGAAAAGTGCAGAAGCAACATTTATTTCAATGAAACCTGGAATTATTGTAAACAATGTACCAATGTATAGGGTAAGTTATTGTTGGAGAAATAATTTAGGCGAAATTTGTGAAGGAATTACTGATTCTGACTATACTTTAACGCAAGCAAGAGCATTTGAAATTGCTGGTAAATTTGATATACTTTATCATAAAACAATTAGCAAGATTGTATCAAAACCAAACAAATTGTTCTTCCAGCAAGCTGAAAATGAACACCTTGTTGAAACCGATTATTTTGTTTGTGATTATTGTGGCTCTATGTCTAAAACAACATCACTTCGTTGTTCTTCATGTGGTGCACCACAAAAAAACACTTCAAAAAAGATAAAAATTAATTAAAAGCATGTTAATTTACATGCTTTTTTCATATTTTAATAGTAAAACACATATCATGAAATAACAAAGTTAAAAAGGTTTTTTCATGACATTAAAAAATAAAACTAATAAATTTTTACACACAATACCAAATTTGATTATCATTTTGATTTTAGTAACATTTAGTGCTTTAACATTTAATCCAACTTTAAAGAGTGTTTTGGGTGGAAATACAAACTCTGCAATTTATTACGGAAATAAAAACAGTAACAAGGTTTCTTTAATGTTTAACGTTTATTGGGGAACAGAGTATTTAAACGATATTTTAAGTGTTTTAAAACAAAACAACATAACAACAACATTTTTTGTTGGTGGTCAATGGGGTGAAAAAGAACCTGAGATTTTAAAACAAATTTATAATGATGGGCACGAAATAGGAAATCATGGCTATTTTCACAAAAACCACGATAAACTAAGTTACAATCAAAACAAAGAAGAAATTTCTTATTGTCACACACTTGTTAAACAAACAATAAATTATGATATGAATTTGTTTGCACCACCAAGTGGAGCATTTAACAAAACAACTTTAAATGTTGCAAACGAATTAGGCTATAAAACAATTATGTGGAGTAAAGATACAATTGATTGGCGTGATAAAGATAGTGAATTAGTTTATTCTAGGGCAACAAAAAATGTTATGGGTGGAGACTTGATTTTAATGCACCCAACACAACACACCCTAAATGCATTAAATAAAATAATTGATTATTACAAATCAAAAAATTTAGAAGTAGTAACTGTTAGCAACAATATTAAAACTATTGAATAATAGGTGTAAAATTTACACCTATTTTTTTTATTATTTAAGTTCTTTTTAATTTATAAAAAAATACAAATATGATATACTTATTTTGATTGGTATTCACTTTAAAATTTTTAGTTATTGGAGGAACTTGTCTTGCCAGTATATTCAAATAATAACAGTATTAAAAATCAAAAAAATCAAGTAATAAAAACAAGGGTCGGTATTGCTTTAATTTGTGTAGCATCTGTTTTATTACTTAACTTAATTATAAACCTGTTACCATTTATTAATTCACTTATGTTAGGAACATTTGGATTGTTAACATATGCATTGCTAATTGGAAGCATTATTGTTGGAATAATGCTTATCAAAAATGTAAAAATTTCGTTACAAGGTAGTGATATTTTATATTTAGCATTTTGGTTTGTAACTTTCATAACAATACTTCACCTTGCTACTTCAATAAAATTTATTAATGGAAGTTTTGGTGAATATATTTCAAATTGTTATAAAAGTAAACTAACTTGTGGTGGTGTAATATTTGCACTTATAACATATCCAGTAAACGTAATTTCAACTCACATTGTTGCAAGTTTTATTTTACTTTCAATTGTTTTAGTAATTTTGTCTGCCGTTACTCTTGTTCATTTTGTAACAAACAGAACAACAATAAAAAATAAAAAACCACAACTTACTAAACAAGAAAATTTTGTTGAAGAAGATGAAGTTGAAGAAGATTTTTCCAAACAACAAACTTATAATGAAACAAAAAGTTTTGATGACGATTTAATTATTCCAGACGAAGATGTTGAAATAGCAACTTCAAGTTCAAAAATTGAAATTGATAACAGCGAAGACAAGCAAAAAGCAAAATCAATTTTAGGTTTAGCAAATCAAACTTCAACAGTTAAAAATGGTAAAATTACAAATTTTGCACCATCTTATGATAATAAAATGGAAGAATTTGACAAAAAGTATACTGTTAATAGTAATAAACCACAAAAATTCTTACATTCTGAAACTGAAATCACTCAAAAACCAGAACGCAAATTATCCGAAAAAGATAAAGAAAATTTAAAATATTTGCAAGATATTACTGGTGGTTATTTTGGAAAATCATTAAAAGAAGATGTACCAGAAATAACAAAAACACCAGAACAATCCAATCAATTTGTTGAAGATTACGACGTTATGCAAGATTTGTATGATGAGGATTTAACCCAAAATAATTACAAATCTAAGATTAATCAAAACGCAAAAAATGTTTTGTTTAATCAACAAAACAACCAAACACAAACATTTAAACCAGAACCAAAATCTTTCAACACAAACCAAAACAATGTTAACTTTAACAATGTTGAAGAAGAAGATGATGATTTAGATTTTAATTCATTTAATAACAATTTTGATGATTCAGTTACAATTGAAACTGAACCAGTAAACTTTAACAGAAATCAACCAAGAAGTTATAGTTCCGACACTGGTTATACTTCAAACAGAAACAACTTTAATCAATCTGACTCAAACAAATCAAACAATAATGTTCAGTACAAACAAGAAAAAATGGATTTGCCAAAAGAACCAGAAAAACCTAAAAAGAAACCTTACAAAAAACCACCAAAATACATTAAACCACCAATTGATTTGCTTAAATCAATTCCACCATCAGCAATTGACGAATCTGACGATAATGCCGAAAAGGCTAGGGTGTTGGAAGAAACTTTGGAAATGTTCAACGTTCCTGCAAAGGTTGTGTCTATCACAAAAGGTCCTGCATTCACACGTTTTGAACTTCAAATGAAACCAGGTGTTCCAGTTAAAAAAGTTCTTAGTCACTCAGAAGACCTTGCAATGATTTTGGAATCTAATGGTGAAGTTAGAATGGAAATTCCAATTCCAGGCAAAAATGCATTTGGTGTAGAAATTCCAAACAGAACAATAGACACCGTGCCACTACGTGATATTTTAGAATCATATAACTTTCAAGGTCACAAATCTCCAATGGCATACGCATTAGGAAAAGATATTACTGGAGATTGTAAAGTTGCTGCTATTGATAACAAATCACCACACATGTTAGTTGCTGGTCAAACAGGTAGTGGTAAGTCGGTTTGCTTAAACTCAATGCTTATAAGCTGGATTTACAAATCTTCGCCTGAAGATTTAAAAATTGTTTTAGTAGACCCTAAACGTGTTGAATTTACATTATATAATGGTCTTCCACATATGCTTATTCCAAAAGCTATTACTGATGTTGATAAAGCAATAAGTGCATTAGGTTGGTTGGCTGATGAAATGGAGCGAAGATTTGCAGTTTTTGCAGAAGCAAGAGTTAGAAACATTCAAGAATTTAACAACACTAATGAAGTTATAAGTGGTGTTGAAGCCAAAATCCCATATATTGTGTTTATCATTGATGAATTAGGCGACTTAATGATTGAAAACAAAAAAGATGTAGAAGAAAAAATAATTAAGTTAACACAAAAAAGCCGTGCTGCTGGTATCCACTTGGTTGTAGCAACTCAACGTCCAAGCGTTGACGTGGTTACAGGAAGAATTAAAGGTAATTTACCATGCCGTATTGCTTTTGCTGTTGCTTCATTCCCAGATAGTAAAACAATTTTAGACCAATCAGGTGCTGAAAAGCTACTTGGTAGGGGCGATATGCTGTTTAAAACTAGCGACCTTCCATCTCCACACAGAATTCAAGGAACATATGTTTCGAATGAAGAAGTTGAAGCTGTTGTTGAATATGTTAAAGAACACAACGAAGCCGATTTTGATGAAGAAATTGAAGATGCAATGTTCAACAAAAAACAGGGTGGATTTAATGCTGGAGGCCCTAACTCATTTAACGAATTTGACTCATTAATGAAAGACGCTTTGCGTTTGGTTATAACCACAGGTGGCGTTAGCACATCAAAACTTCAACGTGCATTTGGCTTAGGCTTCCCACGTGCAGGTAAAATTGTTGACCAAATGGAAGCAGCTGGCTTTATTAGTGCACCAGACAACAAAAAAATTAGAACCGTTTACATTACACAACAAGAATTTGAAGAACGTTTTGGAGAAGATTTATAATGTCCACAACAAATATACTAAATAAAATTGTTGGGTTTATTTCGCTTGGTTGCGACAAAAACAGGGTGGATTTAGAAAACATAATTCACCTTGTTACGCAAGCAGGTTTTAAAACAACTCAAAACTTAGAAGATGCCAACATAATAATAATTAACACTTGTTCATTTATTGAATCTGCAAGGGTAGAAAGTATAAACTCAATCTTAGAAACAGCAAATTTAAAAAACATTAATTGCGAAAAAATTATTGTTACTGGCTGTTTAAATCAAATGAATTATTCCGATTTAGAATCAAGTTTGCCCGAAGTTGATTGCTTTGTTAAAATTGCTGACAATCAATCAATTGTAAAAACCATTTATTCGCTTTACAATTTGGAATATAACGAAACAAAAAATATATGCAATTTTACAAGGGTTTTATCAACTCCAAGTCATTATGCATACCTAAAAATTTCAGAAGGTTGCAATAACTTTTGCTCATATTGCACAATCCCATTTATTCGTGGCAGATTTAAATCAGAGCCAATTGAAAAACTTGTTAATGAAGCAAAAGAACTAGCCAAACGTGGAATAAAAGAATTAATTTTGGTTGGTCAAGATGTTACAAAATATGGATTTGATTTATATAATGAATACGCTTTACCAAAACTTATTCGTGAACTTTCTAAGATTAACGAAATAAAATGGATTAGGTTGTTGTATTGCTATCCTGAACTTGTTTCAGATGAATTGATAAACGAAATTAAAACAAACAACAAAGTTGTAAAATACATAGATTTACCACTTCAACACATTAATTCAAACATTCTAAAAGCAATGAATCGTAGAACCGATAAAAACAAAGTGCTTGAAATTATACATAAATTAAAAACTGAAATTCCAGAAATTGCAATAAGAACAACTTTTATTTTAGGTTTTCCAGGCGAAACAAAGGAAACATTTGAAGAAGTTTTGGAATTTTTAAAAACAGAAAAATTAACAAATGTAGGGTTCTTCCCATACTCACGTGAAGAAGGAACAAGAGCATACAATTTT
>JAZRJQ010000116.1:0-7841 GCA_045645925.1 Clostridia bacterium
TTATTCCTGATTTTACATACTTAGTAGAAAATGAAAAAAGAATTGTTGGTTTATTTATTACACATGGGCATGAAGATCATATTGGTAGTCTTCCAATGTTACTTGAAAAAGTTAAAATTCCTGCAATTTATGCAACAGACAACTTCTCAACATTAAACAACATCACATTTACAAGAAGTGTTAAATCTAAAACAGGCTTGATTACCGAAATCAAGAAAACAAATGCTGATGGAACAAAATCTGCATATCCTGCAAATTCTTGGGCAGAATATACATTTACAGCAGAAGGTGAGTATACAATTCGTTACGAAGCTAAGGATGAAAATGGTAACACTTATATGGATTCTATTCCAGTTAAAGTTTTATCAAGTGATGCAACATTAAAAGAAGAAGGTGGCGAATATAAGTTACCAACTTTAACTTTCCCAGCATTTACAAGTTATGCTAAGAAAGATGCTAAATTAACAATTAATCAACCAACAGCTTCTGATGAATTTGACACTTATGTTGAAACAAGAGTGTACTACTCATTTGATAAAGACACTTTTGCTGAAACAAACGAAATTACAGAAGTTAATGATAATGGTCAATTAGTTCTTGATTTAAGCACAGTTGCAAACATTGCAAGCAACACCAAGATTTATGTTCATGCAGTTGCTTACAACGATTATTCTCCAAATTATGCTAAAATCACAAGAGAAGTACAATTGATTAACACAACTGATGCTAATCCTGCTGTTTTCGAAAGTGAAAGCACATTTATGACAAGCCTTGCATCAATCAATAGTAAAGGCACAATTGATGAATTTGGTATGATTGGCACAAAAGCTGCGTTCGACCAAAAAGACGTTGTTCTTCTTCCAGATTTCATTATTTCTGATATTGAAGATACAAACTTGAACATTTCATTAAAAGTTAAAGACCCATATGGAAAAACTGTTACAGTTAAAAACTCTTCTTACAAAAAAGAAGTAACATATGGTGCTAACCAAGAAATCACAAACAACACTTACACAATCAAAGACGGTTCATTCGTTGCTGATTATAGTGGTGTTTATACAGTAACTTATACAGCTAAAGATGCTGGTGGAAACATTGTTTCTAAATCTTATGGTATTAGAGTTAGAGATACTGAAAAACCTTCAATCGTGTTAAGCAGTTATGCTCCATTTACAGAAAGTGTTGAAGTTGGTAAATTTATTGAAATTCCAGCTGCAACATTAACAGATAATGGTATAACATTAACAGACGTTACAACAAACGTTCCTTATAGTGCTGGCGTTACAAAAGCTGGAACATATTGGGAATTAGTTGAAGGTCCATCACTTAACACAATGGGTACAGTTGGATTTACTCCAACCGTTGCTGGTGACTATGTAATTAAATACTATGGTTGGGATGCTGAAGGTAACCAAACAGAAAGTAAAAAATATACAATTACTGCAACAGATACAATCAAACCAACAATCAAACTTGAAAAAGATTATATCTTAGAAAAAGTTGAATGGGACGAAGATGATGTTGTTGAAGTATATGCTCCTGGTGTAATTGAATTATACGATGGTTACCGTGATGCTAAAAATCCTGAAAACAACTACGATCAAACATCTGTTAACGACATCACATTAACAGTTAAAGTTTACGATAAAAACAATAACGAAGTTAAAGGTGTTGAAGCAGTTGACCACAAAGTTGTTAAAGATGCACAAGGTAACGATGTTAACGAATACTTCGAATTAAGCGATGGTGTTTACGCAACACGTTATAAATTTGTTGCTGAAAAACAAGGTGCTTACACAATCAAATATATTGCAACCGATGTTGCTGGAAACTCTACCGAAGAAACATTATCAGTTAACGTTGGTGACACAGATGCTCCAGTTGTTGAATGGGTTGACGCTGATGAAGATTTTACAACTACTGCTAAAGTTGGTGACACATACGAATTTAACCTAGATATGATCACATTAGATGATATTAAAGGTTCAACATCTATTGAAGCTCCAACTGGAAAAGATGAAGCTGAATATAAAATTACAGTTAATATGTATGATTCTTCAAGTTCATTAGTTTCAAACCTTTATAAAGGTGACGATACAAAAGAAAATTCATACAAATGGAAATTCGAAAAATCTGGAACTTATGAATTAAGAATTATTGCTGAAGATGCTGCTGGTAACAAAACAACAAAATCAATGAACATTGTTGTTGCTGCTGAAGAAACAGAAGAAGAAACAGTTAGCTCAGTTGTTGGAACAGTTTTAATTATTATTTCTGCTGTTATCCTTGCTGGCGTTGTTGTTTACTTTGTTGTTACAAGTAGAACAAGTGCACCTAAAAAAGGTCCAAAAAGTAAAAAGTAGAAAAATAAAAAATAACCGTTAATTTAGCGGTTATTTTTTTTGAGTTTAGTACTATGCAAAGTGTAAAAAAATCCTATATTTAAACATTTTTTAAGTATTGATGGTTTGAAGTAAAATGTATTAAAAATTATAATTATGGCAAAAATATTGTTTAAGTTGGTTTACAATATGTTTAATATTTTGTTAAAATTAAGTAACTAAAAATAAAAGGTAAAATATGTTAAACAAAACAACTGCAACAACTTTAAAGGTTTTAAATGTTATTTGTGAAGATGATACCTACAAAGTTATTGATTACTCAAATTTAATATCACAATTTCCAAACAAATTTAAATGTTCAAAAGATGAACTTGAACAAAGTTTAGAGTTTTTGCGTGCAGGTCAGTTTATTGATATAAAATATTCTGAAAACGAAACATATTGTTTGGCTGTGTTGCCGAAAGGTAAAATGATTTTAGAAGAATCTTTGTTTGAATCTAATACATTATCTAAGTTTAGTAAATTATTAATTTTTACTTCGTTAAGCAGTGGTGTAATGGCTTTTTTAGGTGCTTTAATTGCTGTGCTAATTGCAAAATAAAAGGGCGTGTATGTTAAACAGAAAAGAAAGAAGGGTAATGCAATATTTATTTAATGTTTGTAATGGTAAGCGTAGTTCGTTGATTGAACCGGAAGACATACAAAATTTTTTGCAACCTAAATATGAAGTTAATAATATTGAATTGGATCAAATTTTAAATGCTTTGGTTTTGGAAAATTATATTGACCTTGTTAATTCTGATAAAAATGGAAAACTTGTGTATTGTGTTTCTTTAAAAACCAAAGGTGAAGGTTATGAGCGTGAACGTAAAAATGCTAAGAAAAATTTATATTTAATTTTAACCAGAACTGTAATTTTGGCATGTATTTCTTTTGCAATTACATTGATTTTAAAAGCAATTTTTAAATTTTAAAATTTAGTATGATTTATGTTTTTATTGTGTTATAATAAGTCGAACAAATGTTTGTTCGACTTGTTTTTATTTCAAATATTAGTTTATTTGTTAATTTCAAGATAATAATTATTTAAGGTGTTATGGATAAATTTGATTTAAATAGTAAATATAAACCAACTGGCGATCAACCAAAAGCAATTGAAACTATTGTTGAAGGTATTAACGATGGTTTAAAATTTCAAACTTTGCTAGGTGTTACGGGTAGTGGTAAAACATTTACTATGGCAAACATTATTAACAAAATTAATAGGCCAGCATTGGTTATTGCTCACAACAAAACATTGGCAGCGCAGTTGTGTAATGAGTTTAGGGAGTTTTTTCCTAACAACAGGGTGGAATATTTTGTTTCGTATTATGATTACTATCAACCCGAAGCATATATTGTAAGTTCTGATACTTATATTGAAAAAGATATGAGCATTAACGATGAAATTGATAAGTTGCGTCATTCTGCAACTTGTTCGTTGTTTGAGCGTGATGATGTTATTGTTGTTGCTTCGGTTAGTTGCATTTATGGGCTTGGTGAACCAGAAAACTATTCAAGCATGTGTTTAAGTTTGCGTCCGGGTGATATGGTTGGGCGTAATCAGGTAATAAAAAAATTGTTGTCTTTGCAATATATGCGTAACGAAATGGAATTTAAACGTGGTACGTTTAGAAGTAAGGGTGAAATAATTGATATTGTTCCAGCATCAAGTTCTGATGTTGCAATTCGAATTGAATTTTTTGATGATGAAATTGAATCAATTTCTGAAATTGAAGTAGTAACTGGCAGAAAAATTTCAAAACTTAACCATGCATTTATTTTACCTGCAAGCCACTATGCTGTAACTGCTGAAAAACTTGAAAATGCATTCGACCAAATAAAAAAAGACTGTTTAGAACGTGTTCAAGAATTTGAAAATGAAGGTAAATTGATTGAAGCACAACGCATAAAAGAACGTGTGTTTTACGATTTAGAAATGATGAAAGAAGTTGGTTATTGCTCAGGAATTGAAAACTATTCACGTTATTTTGATGGACGTAATCCGGGTGAACCACCATACACATTAATTGACTATTTTAAAAAGAATTTTGTTATGTTCATTGACGAAAGTCATATGACAGTTCCACAAATTAGGGGCATGTATGCAGGTGACTTAGCAAGAAAAACTAATTTGGTAAATTATGGTTTTAGGTTGCCAGCAGCATATGATAACAGACCATTAAATTTTCAGGAGTTTGAAAACAAATTAAATCAAGTTGTGTTTGTTTCGGCAACACCTGGTCCGTATGAATTGCAAAATTCTGATCAAGTTGTTGAACAAATTATTAGGCCAACAGGATTGTTGGATCCTGAAATTTCGGTTAGAAAAATAGAAGGCCAAGTTGACGATTTGATTACTGAAATCTATAAAACAATTGAAACTGATGGTAGGGTTTTAGTTACAACGTTAACTAAGAAAATGGCTGAAAATTTGACAGGATATTTAAGTGAACGTAAAATTAAGGTTAGATATTTGCATAGCGACATTGACACCTTAGAACGTGTTGAAATAATTAATTCGTTAAGGTTAAAAGAGTTTGATGTGTTGGTTGGTATTAATTTGTTACGTGAAGGATTGGATATTCCAGAAGTAAAGTTGGTTGCAATTTTAGACGCTGACAAAGAAGGTTTTTTGCGTAGTAGTTGGGCATTAATTCAAACTATTGGTCGTGCTGCACGTAATGCCGAAGCAAGGGTTATTATGTACGCTGACCGTATAACTGATAGTATGCGTGTAGCAATTGATGAAACAAACCGTCGTCGTCAAATTCAACATAATTACAATGTGGAACACAACATTATTCCAAAAACTATTATTAAACCTGTTAAAAATACATTGGAAATTACCAAAAAAGACAGTGGAAAAGTTAAAATTAATAAGAAAGATATTCCAAACGAAATTAATAAACTTACTGCGCTTATGAAGTTGGCTAGTGAAAGTTTGGATTTTGAACAAGCAATTATATTAAGAAATCAAATTGCCGAACTTAAAAAACAAGAAAAGGATTAGAAAATGTTAAAAGAAATTGTTATTAAAGGTGCAAGAGAGAACAACTTAAAAAATGTTAACGTAACCATTCCAAGGGGGAAGTTGGTTGTTTTTACTGGTGTTAGTGGTAGTGGAAAAAGCACATTGGCCTTTGATACAATTTTTGCAGAAGGACAAAGAAGATATATTGAAAGTTTGTCTAGTTATGCCAGAATGTTTTTAGGGCAAATGCACAAGCCTGATGTTGATTTGATTGAAGGATTAAGCCCAAGTATTTCAATTGACCAAAAAACAACTTCACATAATCCACGTAGTACGGTAGGAACAGTAACCGAAATTTATGATTATTTACGTTTGTTGTATGCACATGTTGGAACACCATATTGTCCACATTGCAAAAAACCTATTTCAAGCCAAACAATTGATAGTGTTGTTGAACAAGTTTTAAATTTGGGTGAAGGCACAAAAATTGTTGTAACAGCACCGGTTGTTAGGGGTAAAAAAGGTTCATTTCAACATGAACTTGCCGAATGGTTAAAAGAAGGCTATTTACGTGCTAAAATTGATGGAAACGATTGCATGCTTGACGAACCAATAACCCTGGATAAAAATGTTAAACACGACATCTATTTGGTTATTGACCGTATGGTTATTAAACCAGAAGTTAACACACGTTTAACAGAAAGTTTGGAAAATGCTTTAAAACTAGGAAATGGTGTTGTTATTGTTGAAGCCAATGGTGAAGAAACACTATATAGCACAAATCATAGTTGTCCAGTTTGTGGTTATAGTATTGAAGAAATTGCACCACGTTTGTTTAGTTTTAACACTCCATTTGGTGCTTGTCCACGTTGTAGTGGCTTAGGCTTTATGCAAGTAATGGATAAAAACAAAATTATTAAAGATGAGAATTTAAGCCTTATGCAAGGTGCAATTAATGCAACAGGTTGGGCTTACGATATGGGAATGGGCAACATGTTTTTTAAAGCTGTTGCAAACAAATTTGGAGTAGATGTAAACACTCCAATAAAAGATTTACCTGCTGGCATGCTTGATATGATTTTGTATGGTACAAATGGTGAAAAACTTGATGTAACGTATCGTTTTAAAGGTGAAATGGTTGCTAGCAAAATGAAATTTGAAGGCATTATTCCAAATTTAGAACGTAGGTATAGGGAAACAAATTCGGAATATTCCAAAAATGAAATTGGTAAGTATTTAAGTGAATATGAATGTGATTTGTGCCATGGTGATAGGTTAAAGGCTGATGCATTGAATGTAAAAATTAAGAAGTTAAATATTATTGAACTAACAAATATGTCTGTTAGCAAAATAAAAGAATTTATTGATAGTTTAAAACTAACTAAAAGTCAACAAACGATTGCTGAACCTATTTTAAAAGAAATTAATGCAAGACTTAACTTTTTGATTAATGTGGGTTTAAACTACTTAACATTAAGCCGTTCAGCAGGAACACTTAGTGGTGGTGAAGCGCAACGAATTAGACTAGCAACCCAAATTGGTAGTGGGCTAACTGGTGTTCTTTATATTTTAGATGAACCTAGCATTGGGTTACATCAACGTGATAATGATAGATTGCTTGCAACATTAAAAAATTTGCGTGATTTAGAAAATACTGTTATTGTGGTTGAGCACGATGAAGACACTATCCGTGCTGCCGACCATATAATTGATATTGGGCCTTATGCTGGTGTTCATGGTGGTGAAGTTGTGGCACAAGGTAGTGTTGAAGATATTATAAAATCAAAACGTAGTGTAACAGGAAAATATTTAAGTGGTGAACTTAAAATTGAAACTCCACAAGTTAGACGAACAATTGAAAAAGGGTTTATTGAAATTAAGGGTGCAAAACAAAATAATCTGAAAAATATTGATGTAAACATTCCAATTGGTGTTATAACTGCCGTAACTGGTGTTAGTGGAAGTGGAAAAAGTAGTTTGATTAACGAAATTTTGTATCCTGCTTCAAGTAATATGTTAAACCGAAGTCGTTTGCCAGAAGGAAAGTATAAACAAATTATAAATTTGGATAAGCTTGATAAGGTTATAAACATTGACCAAAGTCCAATTGGCAGAACTCCACGCAGTAACCCAGCAACTTACACAAATGTTTTTAATGATATTCGTGAGTTGTTTTCAAAAACTGTTGACGCAAAAGAACGTGGCTATGCTGCTGGCAGATTTAGTTTTAATGTTGCAGGTGGTAGATGTGAACATTGCCATGGTGATGGAATAAAGAAAATTGAAATGTTCTTTTTACCAGATGTTTATGTTACATGCGATGTGTGTTGTGGTAAAAGATATAACAAAGAAACATTGGAAGTAAAATATAAAGGCAAAAACATTTCTGATGTTTTAAACATGACAATTTCGGAAGCTGTTGAGTTTTTTGAAAATGTACCAAAAATAAAGAATAAATTACAAACATTGGTTGATGTTGGTTTGGG
>JAZRJQ010000117.1:0-11590 GCA_045645925.1 Clostridia bacterium
AGTCAAGTGTTGGAATAATGCTTGAAAGATAATTTTTAGGAGAATAAAATTATGGAAGAAAACAAGTTTTATTTAAAAAGGAGATAGTTTATGAAAAGAAATCATTTTATAACATTGGTGGTTTGTGTTATAGCAGGCCTAGTGTTTTCATTAGGAATGTGCATGTGTTTGCTTCCTAAGTGGAACTCATTTACTCTTGGCGTAGTATTAACAGCTATTGGTGGTGTGGCACTACTAGTAATGGGGGCTATTGCTTACATTAAAAATGCAAAAAACAAAACACCTATCAACTGGAAAATGTTTGGTAAAATTGCCTATGGTGTGATTGCAACTTTAATTTTGGGGCTTGGTATGTGCATGATTATGGTTTGGAACCTAATGCTTTGGGGAATTATTGTTGGCATTATTGGGTTGGTAATGCTTATGTTCTTAATACCAATGTTTCTAGGTTTAAAAGATTAGTTTTTAAGATAGGAGAAATGAGTTTTTACACCTTTCTCCTAATTTTTCTTTTGTTGAGGTGATAAATGAAAAGAAAAATTAAAATAAGTACGGAATTATGATAGAGTTAAAGAACTTCAATTTAACTCTGGCATGTTAAAAACAAATCCTTTAAACAAATTTTTTAGAGCACTTGTTACAATTTTTGCACCTATGCTATAATGTTTGCGAGGTATAAATGGACTGGAAAAAATTTGGAAAAGCTTTGCTTTTTCCACATTTGGCAATATTGTTGATTTTGGGGCCGGTGTCTTTGGCATTGCTTATTTTTTCGTTGGTCTATTTTGATGAAACATCAATAATAAGCATTATTTCTTATGTTCTTGCTTTTTATATGCTTATGGTTTTGTGTTTTAGAATTCCAAGAATTATTGAGTTTTTTAAAAAACTAAAAAACGATAATAAGTATGTAAAAAGATATTTTTCCGATGTTAATTTGCGAATTAATATTTCGCTATATGGTTCACTTGTTTGGAACGTTGCGTTTGCAATTTTTCAGTTGGGATTAGGTTTTTACCATGGTTCATTTTGGTTTTACTCAATGGCAGCATATTATGTTGTGCTTGCTGTTATGCGATTTTTCTTGCTTAAACACACCAGACACTATAAGGCTGATGAAGAAGTTCAAATGCAGATAAAAAAATCCACAATTTGTGCTTGGTTGTTGCTTGCAATGAACTTGGCTTTGGCAGTTATAATTTTCTTTATTGTTTATTGGAACAGAACATTTAATCATCACATGATTACAACAATTGCGCTTGCAGCATACACATTTTTCACATTTAGTTTTGCAATTGTTAATTTGGTTAAATACAAAAAATATAAGAGTCCAGTTTATTCCACTGCAAAAATTATAACTTTGATTGCTGCGTGTGTTTCAATGCTTACATTAGAAACAACTATGCTAACAACCTTTGGAACAAACGAAGGTCCACTTTTCAACCAACTTATGTTATCGTTAACAGGTGCTACCGTAATTGTTTTTGCAATAACAATGGCAATAATTATGCTTGTTAAAAATAGAAGGTTGTTAAAGGAACTAAAAGCAGGAAACTTGGAAGTTAAAGAATATGAAATGTTAGAAAGTGAAAATTAAGAAACAAGTGCTATTTAACACTTGTTTTTTTGTTCTAATTTAAACTATTTGTTTAAATTTTGATGCCTGTGTTATAATGGTTTTGTAAAATGGAGAAATGTTATGGATAAAAATTTTGGAGTTTTGTGCCATGTGTCAAGTTTGGCTAGCAATTATGGTGTTGGAGATGTTGGGTATTCAGCACGTGAATTTATAAAGTTTTTGGCAAACAATAAAATTGATGTTTGGCAAATTTTACCTTTAAATGTTACAAACGAATATAATTGTCCATATGGTTCAAATAATGCTTTTTCAATTGATCCAATGTTTGTTTGTCCGGAAGACTTATTAAAGCGAAAATTAATTAAATCAAAACATTTAAAAGCGTTAAAAGGGTTAAAGGACACCTATAAAGTTGATTATGAAACCGTAAAACAAGAAAAAGAAGAGCTTTTAAAAATAGCATTTAAAAAAGTAAACAAACAATTGAAAGAAGAAATTGAAGAATTTGTTAAAACATACCCAGATGTTAAAGAGTATGCAATTTTTAAAGTTTTGCTAAAACAGTTGGGGATTTACGATTGGAGAAACATTCCAAAACAACTTTTAGATACAACTTCAATTGAATACGCTGATTTTGTTTTAAGTAATAGTTTTGATATTGAATTTCAAGAATTTGTGCAATATATTTTGTTTAGTCAATGGCAAGAAACTTTAATGTTTGCAAGAACAAACAATGTTCAAATTTTGGGTGATATGCCAATTTATCCTAATCGCGATTCGTTTGATGTTTTTAAACATAGAAATATTTTCAAATTGGATAAAAATTTTTATCCGGTTGTTACGGGTGGTGCTCCACCAGATGAGTTTTGCTCAAAAGGACAAAATTGGGGCAGTTGTGTGTATGATTGGAAAAAACTAGAAAGAACAGGTTTTGATTATTTTATTAACAAAATTAAACGAATGCTTAACATGTATGATATTTTAAGATTAGATCATTTTGCGGGTTATGTTGAACATTATGAAGTTAACAATGAAAACAAAAAACTCAATGCATGGGTTAAAGGTGGCGGAGAAAAATTTTTTAACAAACTTAAACAAACTGTTGGGTTGGAAAATATTGTTGTTGAAGATTTAGGTGCACTAACCCAAGAGTGTAAGCAAGTTAAAAAACAATTTGAGTTAACAGGTATGCATGTTTTACAGTTTGATGTGTTCAACAAAAAATTTGCGCTATCTAAAATTGAAGAAAATTCAATTTATTACTTGGGAACACATGATAACAACACATTTATTGGTTTTTTAAATGGCTTAACAACCGAACAAAAACAACAAGTGTGCAAAGTTTTGGAAATTGATTATGCAAACAATGAACAAATTTTAATTAATGCAACAAAACAACTAATTAATGGAAACGCTAAGTATGTTGTGTTGCAAATACAAGATATGTTGTTGCAATCCGAAACCGAAAAAATGAACATACCAGGTCAGGCTGCTGGATGTTGGGATTATAGAGTTCCTAAAAACTATAAAAAACAATTTAACAAAACCTGCAAACAATTGTTTGGGTAGTTTATAAATTGCTGGGGTTATAATGATAAGAATAAAGAATTTATGCAAAACTTATGCTAATAAAAACAGATTTGAAGTTAAGGCTTTAAATAATATTAACTTAAATTTGCCTAATAGTGGTTTTGTTTTTATTGTTGGTAAAAGTGGTAGTGGAAAATCCACATTGTTAAACATGCTAAGTGGATTAGATAGACCAACAAGTGGCGAAATTTATATTGGTGAAAAGAATATTTTTGATTTTACAAACGCCGAAATTGACGATTATAGGGCAACGTGTTTAGGTTTTGTGTTTCAAGATTTTCATTTGTTGGAAAATTTGACAGTTTATGAAAACATAAAACTTTCGTTATCTCTAAAACAACAAGACGATGAAAAATTAATTTCTTCCACATTAAAACAAGTTGGACTTGATGGCTATGGGGAACGAAAAATTGTTGAACTTAGTGGTGGTGAGTGTCAACGTGTTGCAATTGCAAGAAGTTTGGTTAAAAATCCACAAGTTATTTTGGCAGATGAACCAACTGGAAATTTGGACAGCAAAACATCGGTTCAGGTGTTAAAAATTTTAAAAAAGATTTCAAAAACAAATTTGGTTGTTATTGTTTCGCACAATTTAGACGATGCTTATACTTATGGTGATAGAATCATTGAACTAAAAGATGGTGCTGTTATTTCAGATAAGGCAAAAAATGATAAGTATAAAAATGAGTTTAAAATTGAAGATGGCGTTTTAACATTGCCTTACAAAAAACAAATTTCTAAAAAAGAACTGGAATTGTTAAAAACAGAAATTGATAATGGCAAAATTAAAAAGATTAAACAACTTGATGATGGTTTTGAAAAAATTAAGGCTAATTCCGTAGGCGAAGTTAAAAGTGTTGAGTTTAAAAAATCAAAATTGTTAAGAACTGAAACTTTCAGTTTGGCAAAAAATTTTTTTAAAGGTCAAAAAATTTTAAGTATTGTAACAATTGTTTTGGTAACACTTCTCATGACCTTGTTTGGCTTGATTCAATCGTTTGTTATGTTTGATGCTAAAAATGTTTTTAATTCTATTTTTGATGAATTTTCTGGTAGTTCGGTTGCACTTTATAAAGGTGTTTACGATGAGTATGATGAAAAGTTGGAATCAAAATATATGGTTCCATTGTTACTTAACGAAGAACAAAAACTAATAGATGGCGGCTATGAAGGTAAAATTTATAGGTTATATAATTACACCTTTTCACCATCAGGTTCGGTTTGGAAACGTTGTTTTTACACCAAACTAAGCGATAAAACCAATTTGTTGGCATTTTATTTGCAAGAAACTTATGGAACTTTGGTTTGTGATAAAGATTATTTAATAAAAACCTTTGGTGTTAATGGTGAATTACAGGTTTTGGCTGGGGATATTAACAACACAAATGGTGTTATTATTACGGACTACATGGCAGATAGTTTTTTGCACTTTAAAAAATATGATTGCGAAACATATAATGATTTGATTGGTGTTATAGAAAACTCAAATATTGCTAGGGGTAGAATTAGTGCAATAATTGGCACAGGCTACAAACAAAAGTATGGTAAGTTTAGAGATGATTATTTTGCGTCATTTTCCATAAACACAAAAACTCATTATAAAGAATTGTTGAAAACTGATATTTGTAAACAATTTTATAGTGATGTTATTCAAAATTTAGGAATAGCCTATTCTTTTACCGATTCTTTTAAACAACAAGCATTAATTGGTGAAAGGGATGCTGTACGTGTTGCCAATGCAGAATTTGTTTATAACGGAAATTCTTTTTCAAAAGGTCAATCTATTTCGTTTATTGATGAGAAAGTGTGGGGTAAAACCTTGGCAGACGACGAAATTATGATTGCTTGGTCAACATATAACAATTTGTTTGGCACAGTGTATAATTCAACAAACTATAAAACTGATTTTGTGCCACACAATGTTACAATTGTTTCGCATAATAGTTATTCCGATTTAGATGATCAAATAAAATTTTCTAGAGATTTTAAAATTGTTGGGTTAACACCAAATTATTCATTAGCCAACAAAAATAATTTGGATTATTTTGCACAATTTGAATATGAACCTTATGCATTGTACTTAGATAATCCACAAAGTTTAGGTACGGTGTACGAAAACATTGAAAAAGAAAACTTTTATTTAAATTTGGAAGAATACAATGTTATTTTGAGTATTAGAGATATTGTTGAAACATTTAAAGAGTTTTTCTTTTTGATTGTGGCTTTTGTGTTTGTGTTGTCTGCTTTGGTTGTTTCTTTCTTTGCAAACTTTATTATTAAAAAGAACAGAAAGAACATTGGAATTATGCGTGCGTTGGGTATGAGTAGTTTTGATGTGTTAAAAATTTTTGCATCGCAAATTTTGTTTATATCATTAATTATTATTGGTTTAACGGTTGGTGGTTATTTTGGTTTTATTGCACTTGGCAACATGCTGTTAAAAGAAACATTTATAAACTTGTTCAACAGCAAAGTTGTTGCTTCGCTAACCTTGTTAAAACCAAGTGTGTTAATGATATTTGTTGATTTGTTTATAATGTTGATAGCTTTGGCTATAACCATACTTATTGAAATGGCTGCATTGAAAAAAGTTAACGTTATAAGAATAATAAAAATGGAAGAATAATTTTTAAAACAAAAACAAATTTTTAAGTTTGTTTTTGTTTTATTTTTGTGTTATGTTTGCGATAAAACAAAATAATTGGTACAATGTGTTTGTATGAAATAAAATATGTTTTTATGGGAGTTGTTTTTTACCAAAAACTTTAAATTTTCATATAAAATATAGTTTGTAAAATTGTTTTACATAAAAAAGGAGAGCTAAATGGAAAAGAATGATAACGTTGTTCAAGCAGAAAAAATTAAGTGGCATACAAAATCTGCTAGCAAAACACTTAGCGATTTAGAAACAACAGAATCAGGATTATCAACAAAGCAGGTAGAAGAAAGAATTGCAAAATATGGCAAAAACGTTCTTCCACAAAAGAAACCAAAATCGGTTTTCTTAATGTTTTTTGAAGAAATTATTAATCCAATAGTGTTGATTTTGCTTGTTGCAATGGCATTTTCGTTTGTTGTTGGTGAAGTGTTAGATGCTTTTGTTATTTTGGGCATAGTTTTAATTGATGCTGTTATTGGAACAATTCAGTCAAAACGTGCTGAACGAATTGCAAGTTCGCTTAGTGGCATGATTAAAGTTAAAGTGAAAGTTTTTAGGGATAACGAAAAAATTGAAGTTGATTCAAGTGAACTTGTGCCTGGCGATATTGTGTTTTTGGAAAGTGGCGACAAACTTAGTGCCGATATGCGAATTTTAAATTGTTCAAACTTTACTGTTGATGAAGCACTTTTGACAGGTGAAAGCATAAATGCAGTAAAAAGTGTTGATGTTGTTAAGGCTGATGCACCATTAGGCGACAGAACAAATATGGTGTTTTCAGGTAGTTCGGTTATAACAGGACGTGCAACATGCGTTGTTGTTGGAACTGGCGTTAACACTGAAATTGGTAACATTGCAACAAACTTAAACAATGTTAAAGATGAGCAATCACCATTAACAATTAGAATTAATAAATTTTCAAAACAAATTAGCGTTGTAATTGTGTTTGTTGCAGTAATAATTTTTATAATAATGTTAATTCAAAAGAATCCACTAAAAGATATATTCCTAAGTGTTATTGCATTGGCTGTTTCAGCAATGCCAGAAGGTTTACCACTGGCAGTAACAATGGCGTTAACAATTGCTTCTAACCGTATGGGTAAAAATAATGTTGTTGTAAAACACCTAAATGCAGTTGAAAGTTTGGGTAGTTGTACTGTTATTGCAACCGACAAAACAGGAACACTAACCTTAAACGAACAAACAGCAAAAATTGTTGTGTTGCCAACGGGTAACGAATTTAAGGTTGAAGGTAGTGGCTATAACGACAAAGGTAAAGTTGAATGTTTTGATGAAACACAACAAAAACTTGTAAAAGAACTTGCCGTTATGGGAACAATTAACAATGAAGCCACATTTGAAAAACGTGATGGTAGATTTGATTATTTTGGCGATTCAATTGATATTGCTTTTAAAGTGTTGGGTGCAAAAATGAAAGTTAACACCAAACAACATAAAATTGTTCATCAAATTCCTTACGAATCAGAAAACAAATATTCAGCAGTGTTCTTTGAACATGATGGTGAAACTTATGTTACTGTTAAAGGAAGTTTGGAAACCGTGTTGGGTTATTCAAACAAAATGCGTTTAGAAGGTAAAGACGCAAAATTGCAAGAAGAAAAAATTCAAAGCCAAAACGAAGATTTGGCTAAACGTGGTTACAGGGTTATTGCTTTGGCTATGGGAAAAGTGACCAAAAAACAAAAATACTCTGAAACCGATATTAAAGGTTTAACTTTGATTGGTTTGGTTGGATTTATTGACCCAGTTAGACCAGAATCAAAAACAGCTATTGAAGAATGTAAAAAGGCTGGCATTAAAGTTATTATGATTACCGGTGACCACCCACTTACAGCATTCTCAATTGCAAAAGATATTGATATTGCTTCAAACTTTGATTCCGTTGCAACTGGTAAACAAGTTGAAACAGCTTTCAGCAAAGGTGAAGAAGAGTTTGATAAGTTTGTAAAAGGAAAAACAGTGTTCTCACGTGTTACCCCAACCGACAAACTAAATATTGTAAATTCGTTAAAACGTCAAGGTGAATTTGTTGCTGTTACTGGTGATGGTGTTAACGATAGCCCTGCAATTAAAACTGCGCACATTGGTATTGCAATGGGCTCTGGAACAGATGTTTCAAAAGAAACTGCTGATATGATTATTATGGACGACAACTTTAACTCAATTGTTAATGGTGTTAAAGAAGGTAGATGTGCTTATTCAAATATTAGAAAAATCACATACTTCTTGTTGTCTTGCGCTGTTGCAGAAGTGTTGTTCTTTATTCTAGCATTAGTTTGTGGAACTCCTGCTCCATTAGTGGCAATTCAATTGTTGTGGTTGAATGTTATAACAGATGGTTTGCAAGATTTAAGTTTGTCGTTAGAAAAACCTGAAAAAGATATCATGAATCAAAAACCACGTCCAACAAACGAATCGTTGTTTAGCAAATCAATGGTTGCTCAATGTTTAACAGTTGGCTTAACAATTGGTTTGGTTGTGTTTGGTGCTTGGATGATTTTTGTTAAAGGATTTAGTTACGATATTGTTGTTGCAAGAAGTTTGGTTATGACATTAATGGTGTTCTTGCAAAACGTTCATGCAATTAACTGTAAAAGCGAAAAACATTCTATATTCAAAGTTAACTTTAAGTCAAACTGGTTCTTCTTGGTTTCAGTATTTGGCTCAATAGGTTTACAAGTTTTATTTATGGAAGTAGACGCTTTAAGTCACTTGCTTGACTTAACAACAGTTCCATATTTTGAAGTTGCAATTTTGTTTACTGTTTCATTAATTGTTGTTGTTGTAAGCGAAATTTATAAAATCTTTGTTAGACGTAAAGATAAAAAAATTAACAATGCATAAATAGCAAAAAGACTTGTTTTAATAAGCAAGTCTTTTTGTTTTTAAATGGTTGCTAAAAGAATAATGTGGTGCTAAACTTTAAGCAGGTTAAACTTTGTGGTTTTAATTAAACTAAAAAAAGTTATTAAACAAAAGGAGTGCTAAATGGAATTTAAACAATTAACAAGTGCTAATGCCGAAGAATTTTTAGAATTAATAAAAGATATGTATGCAAACCTAGAAAATCAAGAATGGTTTTCGGCCATGCCATTAGCTGTTGAAGATTTAAGAGGTATGATGGATAAACCACGTTTTTATATTATTGGCGCATACGAAAACAACGAACTTTGTGGTGTAAGTTCAATTGATTATAAGTGTGGTAAATTAGTTGGGAAAGTTGATTTTCCTAAATGTTGCAACACCGATAAGATGGTTGAAATTGCATTTAATATGGTACACTCCAAAGCACGTGGTAAGGGTTTAATGTCAAAAATGGTAGACTTTTTGTTGAAAAAGTTAAAACAAGACGGTTTCACTTGCGCTTTTGCAAAAGTCAATAAAGATAATTTTGCAAGTTCGAAGTCACTGCAAAAACTTGGTTTTGAACCATTTGCAAAACTAGATAAGCCTATTGATATTCAAGCATTTAAGTATATTGCTGAACAACCATTTTTTAATAAAGTTGGTAAAAAGAACGCCGAAATTTCGTTGTCAAAATGTAAACCTGGTGATGTTGAATTTTATGTTGATTATATTTTGTATTACATAACATTGTAATTTTAAAGATGCAAATTTTGCATCTTTTTTTTGTATGCTTTGTGTTTTAATTTGTTTAAATTTTTTGTTGTGCTATTATGTTAAAAGTAAGGAGAAATTTGTGAAAAAGAATAATTTAATTTTTACACATAAAGTTTTAAAAGCAATTGCTGATAGCATAATCAAAATTTTTATACCGCTATATATTTTAAAGCAAACAAATGAGTTGTGGTTGGCTTTGGGATATTTGGCAATTTATTCAACATTTGTTATTTTGGGTAATTTATGTTTTAAAAAGTTGATTCAAAAATTTGGTGTTGTTGCAATAATGTTACACTTTATTCCTATTATTGCAACCGAAGCAATTTTATTGTTTTGTGAACTAAATATTTTTACATTGTTAGTTTGTGCGTTGTTAATGAGTGTTTCGCAAAGTTTGTATTCAGTTCCACTAAATTTAATTTTTACTTTTGGTGATAAGGATACAAATGTTGCAAAATTTCAAATTGCATCAAATGTTGGAAAACTTGGTTTTATTTTAATAAGTGGATTTGTGTTGTCTAGCACAATATCAAATTCTTTTTTAATAATGTGCATTGCGTCGGTTTTATTTTATGTTGCAGGTGTTGTTCCGTTGTTGTTTGCTTACAAATTGTTAAAAGAAAATTACGAAAAAACAATTGGTACTTCACAAATTAAACATGCCGATAAAACCTATAAAAAGTTTGTTTGGTTTCATGTGAGTTTTGGAACATTTCAAGCATGTTTAGATAATTGTTTGCCACTATATTTGTTTGTAAACAATTTGTCGTTTCAAGCAGTAACCATAATTATTGCAATAATTGAATTGTGTAAAATTATGGCAAACTATTTGGCAAAAGTGTTGGTAAAACATAACAAACAAAAATTAAGTTGTATAATTAGTTGCAGTGTGTTTTTGGTTTGTGTGGTTTGTTTGCTAATTTTTAAAATTCCGGCTCTATTATATGTGTTTAGTTGTTTGTGTTCAATTTCGTTTCCGTTAACATTTGTTCCAATGTTTAAAAAATATTGTAACTATTTAACAGAAACATCAAATGTGTTTGATGGTATGATTTACCGTGATGTTTACATTTTTTCATTTAGACCATTGCTGTATTGTTCATATATATTAGGTTTTAGTTTGTATGCTTGTTTTGGTGTTGGAATAATTAGCATGTTTGCAATGTTTATTAGTGAAATGAAATTGCTTGAAAACAAAAATATGATTGAAAATATTGATAATTGAAAAGGAGAAAAACTATGAAATTGTATGTAAAGAAAGAAGATTGGAGTAGGGGTAAAATTGTAAATTCAAAAAATTATGTGTTTGATTTAGAACTACAAAAAAGAATTGAAATTGCAACGCATAAAGTTGGTGAAAATGTTGCCTTTGGCGAAACTCAAAGGTTTATTGAACACAGCGAATTGTGGCTGGCTTTTACAGTTGTTCAAATAACGGATGACGATGTTATTATAAAATTTGAAGGCGATATGATTAACTCTTATATTGACCCACAACTAAGCCAAACTTATGCATTTGCCAGACTTGCAAAAGGCGATAGTGATAGTATTAGAAGTAACACAAAAGATAGTGGAACAACTGTTTATTTTGAATTGAAATAATATTTTGGAGATGTTTTTGTGGTGAAAACCTATTTGGTTACGGGTGGAGCAGGTTTTATTGGTTCAAATTTCATAAGACATTTGTTGAACAATTATGAAAATGTGTTTGTTGTGAATCTTGACAAATTAACTTACGCTTCAAATATTTGCAATATTAAAGAATTTAATAATAACAAAAACTACAAATTTGTAAAAGGTGATGTGTGTAACAAAAAACTTGTTGAAACATTGTTTGAGGCCTATAATTTTGATTATGTTGTTAACTTTGCTGCTGAAAGTGATGTTGATCGAAGTTTTTTGTCAGATGCTAAGTTTATAAAAACCAACGTGCATGGAACATTAAATTTGTTAGAATGTGCAAGGAAGTTTTGGGTGGCAGATGGCTTTGTTAAGGATGGTGTAAAATTTTTGCAAGTTTCAACCGACGAAGTTTATGGCAGTTTAAACTTGACAAACGAACAATTTGTTGAAACTTCGCCAATTAATCCACAAAATCCGTATGCTGTAACAAAGGCGAC
>JAZRJQ010000118.1:0-15198 GCA_045645925.1 Clostridia bacterium
CTGAAACAATAGATTCCATTCATAAAGCTGGTGGGGTTGCTTTCTTGGCACATACTTTTGTTTATACTCAAAACATATTTAACAATATTGATAATATATTAGATAATTATGCCATAGATGGGCTTGAATGTTACTATTCAACATTTACAGAACAACAAACAAACCAGTTGTTAGATGTGTGTAATAAACGTGGATTATTGATATCTGGTGGTAGTGACTTTCATGGCCCAGTAAAACTAGACATAAAACTTGGAGTAGGTAAAGGAAATTTAAATATAAAAAATAATTTTTGCTCAAAATGGTTGAATTTATGAATAGAATAAAAGAATGTTAAAAACAAGTTTTAAATTTTAATACTGACGAATTGTTGATTTTGTAATATAAAACAATTTTATTAAACACCTTATCAACTTATTTAATTGTGATGGTGTTATAACTTTCGTGGCATGTTAAAAAAAGACCTATTTTAGGTCTTTTTTTTATTCAAAATTAGATTTATGTCCTAACAACCGGAATAGTTATTTCAATGTATTCTTTATGTTCTTTTGCTGTGTACATTTTTAATCCGTTGTATAAATCTTGCATAATGTGCTCCTTTTTAATGTTTTCTTAAACAGGGTATAACAAAAAATATTTGTTTTAGCAATTTGATGTTAAAAGTTGTATGTTATTTGTGGTTGTGTGATATACTTGAAATGATTAAAGGAGTAAACACGTGATTAAAAACAAAAAATTTGTTGTTGTTTTAATAGTTTGTTTAATAACATCAATTGTGTGCGGTGGTGTTTTTGCGTTTTTAAAACTTTTTGAACCAGAAAATGAAGACCCTGGTGAAAATGAAATTAAATCAGAAATTTTAAGCATATATAACCCAAACTTTGAAAACAGAATTTATGTTAAAAACTCTGGTTTTTATGGAGATGAAAAAGTAAAGATTAACACAAAAGAAGAAGTTGGCAAAGAAGTAATGTTAACAGCCAATAATTTTTCTTACTTTAACACAGATAGTCTTGGAAAAAAATTGCTTGAAATGAAATTAGGAGATAAAACTAGATATTATTCTTATTATGTTGCTGATTCTTTAACTGACACCAGGTTTAATTGCCTTTCAAAGGTTGTGGATTTTTACACAACTTATTATGTTGGCGAAAGTTTAAATTTAACAAATGCAACTATTGAATTAATTGAAAATATTGATGGTTATATGGTAACAAGAAGTGTGCCTTTAACATCTGATATGATTACTGGGTTTGATACATCAAGCGTAGGCTCACGAACTTTGAAGATTTCGTATGGAAGTTATAGCTGTGATGTTGCATATCATGTAAAAGAAAGAGAGATTAAAGTTGTTACTGCAAACAGTTTTACAAAAGGAATATTTTTTTCAAGTGACACAACCGACCAAACAGAACATTTTATTATAAACATTAAAGGTGGAACTTATGTTTATGATGGTTTTAAAGAAATAATAGAAAAAGTTTATGCTGTTGAAGAAGAAGTTACTGGATTAAAATTTAAGTCTAAAATAACAATTGAACTAACTCAAAATGGTCATCCGGGTTGTGGTGGTAGCACGGTTTATATTAATGCTTCGGAATTATATTTGGCAACATCAACCACATTTGCACACGAACTTGCACATGCGTTGGATCACGGTCAGGATGGAACAACAAAATGTTCTTCCACAATTACAGAAGGGTTTGCTCAATATGTTGAATTTTTAACAACAAAACGTATTGAAGAAACAGATCCTGAATTGGCTACAAAAACTGGTGGATCAGGTATAACTGTTGGAAACATTAATGTGTTTAAAGATAAGATGCATTACTATGATTTTGAAACAAGACTTTTATATTTAAAAGGTGACGAATTGTCTCCAAATTCACGATATGAAACCGGTGCAAGATTTTTATCTTACCTAAACCATAGATACGGTGATTTTTGTGGATGGTTAAAAAATGGTTCGTTTTCAACAACCGATTCTGAAACGTGGAAAAGTTTGATAAAACAATACTACAACAATCAAAATGTGTTTGCTGAATTTCATAATTACGAACAAATGTTGGCTGACAACAGATTTGTTCTTTGTGATAACACAAAAAAACTTACATATAAAGACTACAATTTTAGATCGTTTGATGATTTGTGTGGGGTTCAAACATATAGTTTTTATTTTAATTTAGATTATGTTAAAGACTCTCAGGGGTATATCTTTTTTCTGTATAAAGATTTATATTTAAGCATTGATTCAGCACGTGAACAATTGTACAGAAATGGAAAAAATTTTACTGAAATATCTTTAAAAACTAATAAAAATATTAAACTTGAATTATATAAAGCTGATGGGCAACTTTTAAAAGTGGTAACAAACACATCGCAAGAATTTTCGTTAAAAGATGTTAGTTTTATAAAGTTTGTTGGAACAGGTATTGTAAATTTGTACTTTAATTATTAAATATAAAAATTCTAACAAATATTTGTTGCTAAAATTTTATTTATTTTTTATAATCAAATTAGAAAATTTAGGAGTGTTACTATGTGGCCATTTACAAGAAAGAAAAAAGTTGAAAAGCAAGAAAAAGTTCAAGAAAACGAAGTTCAAGAAGAAGTTGTTGTTGAATCAACTGTTGAAGAAACAGATGAAGAAACCGGCACAACCAGAAAGCCAATTTATAGAGTTTTATATGATAAGGATAATAGAAAATGGCTTATTAAAAAAGATGGTGCAAAAAGAACCATTGAATCTTATGTGACAAAGGAAGAAGCTTTGGCACGTGTTGAACAACTTTCTTCAAATAAAGATATGAAGTTTATTGTTCACAAAAAAGATGGTAAGTTTCAAAAGAAAAGATAAAAAATAAAAAAAAGACACAATTTGTTTGTGTCTTTTTTTATTCGGTTAAATAAAATGTGCATGTTTCTAGTTTTTTACGTTTTAATTTTAAAATTTTACCACTTTCCATTTTTAACGAATAACCACTGGTGTATGGGCAGTTAGAACAGTTTGCATTTAAGTGGTTTTTAAATGGACAATGTCTTAAAGTCATGTAAGCAAAATTATGTTTTGTTGAAATGTTGCTTTCGGCAGTTATTATAGGTTTGTTAAATTCGTTGGCAGTAACTGTGTTGTAAACATTCAATCCAGCACCAACAACATGATTTGGTGTTAAGCCAATTGCGTAATAATTGTTTGCAACAATTGCTATTTTTGTTTGTTCAATTATATTTTTAAGCAACTCAACATCTTTTGCTGTGGCAAAGTTTGGAGTGTCAAGATAAGGTGTTTTGTTTAACTTCTTACATTTTTCAATAAAATTGTTTATGTTGTTTAAGTTGTATTCTTCTGGGGAATAAACAATGTTGTCTTTTTCAAAACTTTCGTTTAAGTTTTCTACAAACTGAAAATTGTTAAATTTTATTATTTCAAGGTTTGTGTTTATGTTTGTTAAAGGTAAATTATGTTTGTGCTCATCGGTTATATGTTTAAATATGGCATCAAAAACATTGCGCCTAAATTCGTTTAGTTTTTGTTTTGGAAGAAATACTTTGTCTAGGGCTTCAATTGTTAAATCTGCATCAAAATATTCCGACTTTGCAAAATTTTCAACCAAATTTTCATGTGTTATTGGTTGGTTGTTTGCAATTTGTAAAACTTCGCCAGTAACAGTAATAGTTTTTCCATTGTTTGTAAAACTTGCAGTTATGTTTTCATTTTGTTTAAGTGTTAAAGTTATGTTAACTTTGTGTTTTTTAATGTATGACAAAACTTCTGTTTCATGGTTGGAATCAATAATCAAGTTTATAGCGTTTCCAACACTTACAGGCTGTGTTGTTGTTAATCTGTAAACATTGTTTTTTGTTAAGGTTAAATCAAAAGCAGATATTGTGCTTTTTTCTTTGCCATTTTCAAAAATTTTAAATGTTGATTTTGGATATAGTGTTCTGTTTGAAGTAAAGAAAACTTCGTTAAAGCGTTTTCCACCTAACACTTTTTCAACTTTTCCAACAGGAATTCCAATGTGTGCATGATAATTTGAAATAATGTTTCCGTTACCATCTAAGTAGCCAGCAGTGTAGTTTCGGTTAAAAGCAAGTTTAAGTTCTTCCTTGTTTACTTTCTTTCCATGTAATGCATTGTAGTATTGTTTAGTTGCAACAGCAACATAATATGGCCTTCTTGCTCTGCCTTCAATTTTTAAAACGTCAACGCCTGCGTTTTTAAGGTCGGAAAGCCTGTCAATCATGTTAAAATCTTTTGCGCTTAACAAATAGCCTGATTTTAAAGGTTTGTTGTTTTTTAAAAAAGTGTAAGGTAGTCGGCATAGTTGTTTACATTTACCACGATTGCCACTTGCACCATGCATATAGGAACTTAAATAGCAATTTCCAGAAAATGCAACGCATAATGCACCTTGGCAAAAATATTCAATTTCGATGTGTGGTAAAGCGTGTTTGATTCGTTTAACTTCTTCTAATGGTGTTTCTCTGGCTAAAACAATTCGTTTAAAACCATATTTTAAAACTTCATTAACGCCTTCTAAGTTGTGCAATGCCATTTGGGTGCTTGCATGCAATTCAATTTCAGGGTGGTGTGTGTGAACAAGTTTTGCAAGGCCTAAATCCTGAACAATAAAACAATCAACACCAAGGTTATAAGATTCAATAATTGTGTTAAAAGCGTTTGAAAGTTCGTTGTCGGCAAAAAGAATATTGATAGCCAAATTAACTTTAACATTGTGCAGGTGTGCAAAATTTACTGCTTCACCCAAATTGTTTAAGTTGAATCCATCAATGTTGTTGCGTGCATTAAAGTTGTTTATACCTAAGTAAACTTCGTCTGCACCATTATATATTGCCATTTTTAAGCTGTCAAAATTTCCAGCAGGTGATAATATTTTCATGGTTTTATTATATCACAACAACAAAAAATGTTAAATTGTTTTGGTTGTAAAACAAAAAGCATTATCATATTAACTATAAAGTTGTAAAAAGTTTTTATAACTTGAAATTTTGTGTTAAACTTTTATTGAAATTAAGGAATGGTGTTTGTTATGCGTAAAATTCAAATTGTTCCAAAATGCAAAATGGAAGAATTAAGAAAATTATTAAATGATTACTTAACAGAACTTTCGCAGTTTGACCCAGATATTAAGTTTGATAAAAATGGTGTACCAATTTACAAATGGTTTAATTCGTATTGGGAAGATAAAAAAAGATATCCATTTTATTTTGTTGTGGAAAATGAAATTGCAGGGTTTGCTTTGGTTAGAGAGTTGTCGGAACTAAATTATGAAATGGCAGAGTTTTATGTTTGCCCTAGTTTTAGAAATAATGGAAACTCACTTTTGTTTGCATTAGAAATTATTAAAATGTTTGATGGAAAAATGGAAATTTCAACACGTCACACAAACCCACGTGCAGTTAAGTTTTGGGGTAAGGTTGCAAACCAGTTTAACTTTAAAACACATTCTGACGATGTTTGGGTTTACTGGATTGTTGATGTGGAGAGTGTAAAATGAAATTAATTAAAGAGTGTGATATTAATGAAATTGTTTTAGCATTTTTGCAGGGCGAAATTGAATCGGAAAGATTTAGTGACGAATTAAATAATACATTAACAAAACTTAATGTAAGCAAAAATGTGATTTTAAACCCTGACCTAAACAACGAAACTGAAAATTTTTTACGTGCAAAAGTTTTGGGTGAGTTTAGGGGTTATGGAAAAAACGTAGACTTGTTTGAAAATTTTCCTTCGGTGGAAAAATGCGTGTTAATGGGCGCAAATTTTGAAGACTTGGAAAACATACACTACATGAATTATTCTTATTGGAACGAACTTTCAAGCAATACTTCAAATTGTTTGGTTGCAGCCCAAAACATAAAAAATGGTAAGATTGTTTACGACGTTTCAAACCAACCATTTTTAAATGGTGTTGAAGTTTTAAAACAACAAAAAAGTTTTAAACCATTAATTTTGTTTACGGCAGATTTTAAAACGTTTGTTGTTTTGGAAGGCCATTCAAGATTAACCATTTATGGTTTAGCACCTGAGTATTTTAACAACGTAAAGTGTTATGTTGTAAAATGTTCACATAAGGATTTAAACAAGTGGAATGGAATTTGTTAAACAATGTTGTGTTAATATAATTGTTGTTTTTAGTGTGTAATATGTGTGTAACTGGCATATAAAATAAAGTTTTTGTCAGAAACTATATAATTATTAAATAATAGGAGAATTGCAAATGAATATTTTTAAAAAGATTTATTGTAGAACATATCAAGGTGTGTTTAGGTTAATGTTGCCATTATTGCCATATCGTGAACCTAAATTATTAAATAATAATAGCGAAGTTTGTGATGTTTTAAAACAAAAAGGAATTACAAATGTTTTGCTTGTCACAGATAAAGGTGTGTTTGATTTGGGTTTAACAAATGCGTTGCAACAAGAACTAACCAAAAACGGAATTGAGTTTAATATTTATGCTGACACTGTTGCAAATCCAACAACCAATAATGTTGATGAAGCACTTAAAATGTATAAACAAAATAATGCCCAAGCAATTATTGCTTTTGGTGGTGGAAGTGCAATGGATTGTGCAAAAGCAGTTGGAGCAAGATTGGCTAGACCAAACAAAACATTGAAACAAATGAAAGGTGTTTTAAAGGTGTTAAAGAAAACTCCACTTTTTATTGCTGTTCCAACAACTGCCGGAACTGGTAGCGAAACAACACTTGCTGCTGTTATTACCGATAGTGAAACACGTCACAAATACGCCATCAATGATTTTCCACTAATTCCTGATTATGCGTTGCTAGATGAAACTTTAACTGTTGGACTTCCAAAAGGTCTTACTGCAACAACGGGTATGGATGCGCTAACTCATGCTGTTGAAGCTTTTATTGGTAGAAGTACAACAAAGCAAACCAGAAAATGTGCAATGTTTGCAGTAAAAACAATTTTTGAAAATTTGTTGGAAGCATACAATAACGGGTCAAACTTGGAAGCAAGAAAAAATATGTTGTTAGCTTCTTATAATGCAGGTCTTGCGTTCACAAAATCTTATGTTGGATATGTTCATGCTGTTGCTCACTCTCTTGGTGGAAAATATAATGTTGCACATGGACTTGCTAATGCAGTTATATTGCCACACATGTTAAAAATGTTTGGTTCGTCAGTTTATAAAAAATTGTGGAAACTAAGTGTTCATGTTGGTTTGTGTGATGAAAACACTGATTACAAAACAGGTGCTGAGTTGTTTATTAAAAAAGTTGAAGACTTAAATAATCAAATGAACATTCCTACAACTTTGGATTGTGTGAAAGAAGAAGATATTTTGGAACTTGCTAAAACTGCTGAGCATGAAGGCAACCCACTTTATCCAGTTCCAAAAATGTTTACAGCAAAAGAGTTAGAACAAATTTATTTTGAAATTATGCAAAAATAAGTAACAAAAAACAACCCTTAAATGTGGGTTGTTTTTTTATTGATTAAATTAACTTCCGGTTGATGTGTATTTCTTTAATGCAAACCTAAATAGTAAGTATGCAGGAATAAAAAACAGCATTCCGTAAAGTGGCGATAAGATGTTTCCAAACAGTGTAACGTTCGGCATATCAAAAATAAACATCATTGGCAAATAGTTAAAGCAGGCAAAAGGAATAATGTAGGTAAACAAGTTTTGAACAAACTTGCCATAAATGTTAACTGGGTATTGGCAAAGTTCTCTGCCACCGTCGGTTAAAATATTCATGGCTTCAATTCCTTCAACGGTGAAAATGCTAACCGATGCGCCAATTAGGAATAACGATAAAAACATTACAACACCACAAACTAACATTAATAGTAACACAGTGATTTTTAATGGCGTCCAAACAAATGGTTGAATGCAGCAAGAATAAATCAAAACCACAACTCCAACCAAAATTCTGCCTAGTTTCGAAAATTCAACTTCGCAAGATAGTGCTTGTGTTAAAACTCCACGCGGTTTAACCAAGAACCCGTCCAGTTGACCAGATTTTACAAGTAACGGGAAGTGGTCAATTCCTCTGAAAAAGCATTCTGTAAATGAAAAACATAAATAAACTACGGCATAAGATAGGGAAACTTGTTGAAATGTCCAACCTTGAACAATTTTAAATCTGTCAAACAAGAAGTATATTGTAAGCAGTGCCATTGATGCAGTTAGTGTTTGTGCAATCAAACTTAACAGTAGCGAAAGTCTGTATTGCGCAATCTTTTTTAAATTCATTTTAAAGTATTTAAAATATAGCATTTTTAACCTCCTTGAACTTCAACTTTTTTCAAATTTCGTTTTAACCAAAGATTTCCAATTAAAACAAAGAACACAAGCCATGCAATTTGAATTGCAGTTTGAATTAAAGAATCGGTTAAGGATATTGAACCAACGTAGGTTTGAAAGGTTAGGTCGTTAACATAACGGAATGGTAAAAAGTTAACAAGTGCTTGGAACCAAGTTGGTGTAAGTGGTAATGGAATCATTGAACCATTGAACAGTGAACCTAATGTTGCAATAATTGAGAATATTCCAATACTTGACATTGTGTGGAACATTAAGCAATATGCAATAATGTTTATTGAAATTATTAACAACGAGCCAATAATTAAGTTTACTAAAAACAACATAAAGTTTAAGGCTGATGCTGGCGCTCCAAGCCCAAAACCACCAGGTAACAAAATTGCTAGCAATAAAACAGGAACAAAACGTAAAACTGTTTTTGAAATTCGTTCAGCATAAAGTGTGCAAAACCAGTTGCCATAAAGGTTCATTGGTCTAACCATTTCATAACAAATGTTGCCTTGTTCAATTTGCGAAATCATTAGTGGGTTTTTGTCCACCATGTAAAACAAAACAAAAAACATTTGTTGAAGCCAGATGTAAGATGTCATTTGGTCTAGGGTAAAGTTTTCGGGAACATTGCCTTGTGCGTAAAATGCTCTAAACAAAAGTATGTATAAAAGACCAAAAGCAAATTGTGTTAACACACCAGCAAAAGCAGCAGTTCTGTATTGTAGGGTGTTAATAAATCTAATTTTAAATAATGATTTATACGCCCTCATACGCCCAACTCCTCAAACATTTTAGAAATAATTTCTTCTAAGGAAATTGACTCAACTTGAACATCAATAACTTTATACTTTTTGCTTATTTCAACCACAAAATCCGATAGTTTAAAGTCTTTTTTTGTGGTTTTAAAGGTTTGAAGTCTTCCTTCTTTTTTAACAAACTCAAAACCATCAAGCTTAATTTCGTTGTATTCTTGCTCAAACTCAATTTCAACAGTTCTAAAATTTTTGTATTTGTGCTTAATTTCATCAAACGAACCATTAAACAGTAATTGTCCTTTGCCAATAATTATAATTTTGTTGGTTAAGGCTTCAATATCGTTCATGTCGTGGGTTGTTAAAATTACAGTAATTCCCATTTCTTTGTTGATTTGTTTAATAAAATCTCTAACTTTCAACTTGCTTGTTGCGTCCAAGCCAATGGTTGGTTCGTCTAGGAATAAAATTTTTGGTTTGTGCAATAATGAACCGGCCAATTCACATTTCATTTTTTGACCAAGCGATAGTTGGCGTAGTGGAACGTTTATAATTTCTTCTAGGTCAAGTTGTTTTGTTAAAATTTCTAATTGACTGTTAAACACATCGGTTGGAATTTTGTAAATGTCTTTTAGTAAATAAAAACTATCAATTACCGGAACGTCCCACCATAATTGTGAACGTTGTCCAAACACAACGCCAATATCTTTAACATATGTAACTCTGTCTTTCCAAGGAATCATGTTGTTAATGGTGCATTCACCACTTGTTGGGGTTAAAATTCCACACATAATTTTTATGGTTGTGCTTTTGCCTGCACCGTTAGGGCCAAGGTATCCAACAATGTCGCCGTCATTAATTGTAAAGCTTACATTATCAAGCGCACGTTTGATTTCGTGTTCACGTTTAAACAAACCTTTAATTGAACCCCAGAATCCTTTTTGCTTTTTAGAAATTTTAAATTCTTTTGTTAAATTTTTAACTTCTATCAATTCTTCTGCCTCCTAAAATTTTTTATTTGTATCGTTTAAGTTTTGATAACCCTAAAAGATTCCGTGTTTTAAGTATAACCTAAATTTAGAATTAAAAAAACTCCTTAACGGTCACCCATTAAGAAGTTTTCACAATTCATATTAATTTTAACTGAAATTTGCTTTTTATTAAGTTGTTTCAAAAACAAACGATTCATATAACTATTATATCATAGTTAGTGTTACTTTTCAATACTTTTTTAAAAAATAAAACAAAAAAATCCTGCTAAAACAGGATTTTTTTGTTATTGTTCAGGTGTTTCGTTGTGTTTTTTGATTTTTGCAACAACATTTTTAACCCAAGGAATGTTTTTGTTAAAAAAGTTTAAAGTTTTGTCGCAGTAAACCCCAACAATTTTCATTGTGTGTTTGTTATCGTAAAACACAGCCTTATCAACAAGGGTTAGTGCTTCGGGCAAATTGTCAAATTGGTGGTCAAAACGACGTTGAACAGTTTCTTTATCAATTCCATGTCCGCCTTTTTTAACACGTTCAGCAATTCTTTTTAACGATTGTTCAACATTATCAACACCAATAAAGTTTAGTGAAATAGTGTAACCTAAACTTTTGGCAAGTTTTATGTTTTGAATTGTAAAATAAGATATAAGGGTTAGTTCCCAGTTAAATGTTTGTTTTAGTTTAAAACATTCAGTTAGTTTTTCAAGGGTAAGTTTGCCAGATTTGTAAACGTCGGCATGGTTTTTCCAGTCGCCATTAAAATCTTGCAAAATTTCGTCAGGGCAAACACGTGTTCCCAAATGTGGTTGTTTTAATGAATCTTGAAATCTGTAAAGGGTTGATTTTCCGGCACCATTAATTCCTGCAAAAATTGTTAAAGTAGGCATTATATTTCACCGTTGTCTAGTTTGTTTTTAAAATCTTTTCCGTTTTTGTAGTTAACCAAAAGCATAAAAAGTTCGTGGTCTTCTTTTTTTAGTGTTTTTAAACCTTCAATAACGGTGTCAGGCAAAATTGCGCCAAGTTTATTAAATTTTTTTATAAATTCAAATAATTCATTTTTTGTCATGTTGTTTTCCCCTACCATTTAATTATATCACAATTATGTGTAACTTTCAATGTGTTTGTAAAACGGAAGTGACAAATTTTTGCTTTTCACTCTTGACATGTTTTTGTTTTGTGGTTAGAATAATAAAAAATTAGATTAAGGAGAAAATTATGTTTAGTTCATTTATTTGGTGGCGCAAATAAGTTAGTGTTCGCAAAATTGGTATGTTTTGTGAATGCTTTTTTAGTGCGTCACAAAACATATAAATGGATTAAATGTGGTTTTGTTATATATTTTAATGTGTTGTTAAAAGTTTAATAACACTGCTTAACAATAACTTTTTACAAAATAATCTTAAAAAGTTTAAACCCGTTGGTATGTTTTGTTTAGTTCATACAACGGGTTTTTTTGTGTTAAAAAACACCTAAAATTAGGGATATTTAACAAAAAATTATTTTTATTAGGAGATTATATATTATGAAAAAAGGTTATTTTGGACAATATGGTGGTTGTTATGTATCACCAAAAATTAAACAAGAATTAGAATTTATTGATAGTGAATATAAAAAGTTAAAAAACAATAAGGATTTTAAACAAGAATTAAATTATTTAAGAAAATATTATCAAGGCAGACCAACACCACTTTATTACTGCAAAAAACTAACAGAACTTATGGGTGGTGCAAAAATTTATTTAAAACGTGAAGATTTAAACCATACTGGTGCACACAAAATCAATCATTGTATTGGTGAAGCACTTTTGGCAAAACACTTGGGCAAAACAAAAATCATTGCTGAAACCGGTGCTGGTCAGCATGGGCTTGCAATTGCAACTGTGTGTGCATTAATGGGGTTAAAATGCGAAGTACACATGGGCAAGGTTGATATTGAAAAACAAAAAATTAATGTTGAAAAAATGAAGTTGCTAGGGGCAGAAGTTGTGTGTGTTACAAATGGTGACGGCACACTTAAAGATGCTGCCGAAAGTGCATTAAAAGCATACGAAAACGATTTTGAAAACTCAATTTATTGTATTGGTTCGGTTGTTGGACCACACCCTTTTCCAACAATTGTTAAAGATTTTCAAAGTGTTATTGGTAAAGAAGTTGAAACCCAACTAAAACGTTTGGAAAACTGTTTGCCAGACTATGTTGTTGCTTGTGTTGGTGGCGGCTCTAACTCTATTGGTATTTTTAATCAATTTATTAAACACAAACAAGTAAATTTGATTGGCGTTGAAGCATTGGGTAAAGGTAATAAGGTGGGTGATAACTCTGCAACTATTGCCTATGGTGTAACCGATGTTTATCAAGGTTATAAAACTAAGGTTTTAAAAAATGATAAAAACGAAGTTGTTGATGCTTATTCAATTGCAAGTGGCTTAGACTATCCGGCTGTTGGACCCCAACATTCATACCTAAACGATATTGGTAGAGTTAAATATTGTTCGATTGACGATAAACAAGCGTTAAATGCTTTTTATACGCTTTCAAAAACAGAAGGCATTATTCCTGCATTGGAAAGTTCGCATGCTGTGGCTTATGGTATGGAACTTGCTAGCACGCTTGATAAAAACAAAATTGTGGTTATAAACCTTTCAGGTAGGGGCGATAAAGACGTTGAATTTGTGTTAGGAATTAACTAAATTTTTAACCTTTATTAAATTAATTTAATAAAATTAATGTATAAGGCTACAAATTTAAATTATTTGTGCTATACTTGTGTTGGATTAAATTTTAAAGGTGTTATATGAAAAAGTTGTTTGGTTTTTTAACATTTTGTTTTATTTTTATATCATCATTTTTTGTTTCAGGTTGTTTTGAGTGTGACCATTATTGGTTGACTTACGATGTTATTGAACTTAGAACATGTTTTAAAGATGGTTTAGTAAAGCAAAAGTGTGACCTTTGTGGAAAGACACGTGAAGCCGTTTCAAAGAACTATGGTGGACACAATTGGGATAAAGATAATCCTAAAATTCTTGAACGTGGTGATTGTCGTACACCAGAAAAGGTTGAGTATAGTTGCCAAAATTATGGATGTGTGTCAAAGGAAACAGAGTATAGAACAGTTCCACACAGTTATGACAAATGGGTAATAGAAGATAGAGCAACTTGTACTACTGATGGAAAAGCGTATTATGCATGTTATTGGTGCAACCAACCTGAGAAAGATGAAAATGGAAACATATTTTATTGGACAGAAGAAGCGCATGGCCACGATTATAGATTGGGCGAATGTATATTCTGTGAAGAAGAAGGTGTGTTTAAGGTTACTGTAAAAACAAGTTATCCAAGTTTTGACATTGATTTGTCGGAAGTGCCTGAAACATTTAGTTTGTCTGATGGTGTTATTAAATTGCCACAACTAAATTATCCACATTTAATTTTTGAAGGTTTTCATCATACAAATGCTGGCGGAAGTATTATTAGTGAATTAGATGCTGAACGTCTTAGTTGCGATATTACATTGTATGCGTATTTTACACCTGAAAAAAGAGTAATAAACATATGCTCTCAGGAAGAAGGTGATTCTTATTATCAAAGAGAAATAAGTTATTATGCTGATTTTGCATTGCATACTGTTAAGAAAACAGGATACACATTTTTAGGGTATTTTGATAGAAATGGTAAACAAGTTACCGATGAAAATGGTTATGCAATAAATGTTGATGTTGGAGATTTTGACCCATACTTGCATCCAAAATTTGAAATTAATAAATATAATGTTACATATTACGTTAACAATCAAATTTATGAACAACGCACAGTAAACTGGAACGATTTGTTGGATATTAGCCTAGAACCACCAAAAACAACAGGTAAATTGTTCTTGGGCTGGTACGATGAAGATTTCGAAACAAGGTTTACCGATGAAGAAACAGTAACCGAAAATATTGAAGTTTATGCAAGAATTGAAGATGGCTACGAAATTGGCTGTGTACAAGATTGGGATTTGTTAGTAAACAACCCAGACAAACACTTTATTTTGACTGGTGATATAAACTTTAATGGTCAAGTTATTAAAACAATTAGTAATTTTACTGGTTCGATTGATGGAGATGGGCATAAATTAGAAGATTTTATGTTAAACAGTACAAGTTATAAAGGAAACTTTGGTTTGTTTGGCACAAATTCCGGAATTATTCAGGATCTTACATTAACAGATTTTACTGTTAATTTTAGCACAAAATTAACTTATGATCAGTTTTATCCTTCATCGGCAAGCATATATGTTGGTCCGTTTGTTGGTACAAACACTGGTATTATTAAAAATGTTAAATTTGATAATCCAAACATCTCAATTCAAGTAGACACATATTCTTGTAAGTTAACATATGTTGCAGGGCTATTTGCTGGTAGAAACAGTGGAACAATGGAAGATTGTAGCATAACAGGTGTTGCAACATTTACAACACATAGTAACCCAGGCAGTAACAATCTTGACCCAATTACTTATAATCTTGGTGGATTGGTTGGTGACAATTCTGGCAGAATGGAACGTTGCTATTCAGGTGTGGAACTTGGTGTAAGAAGCACAACCGAAGGTGTAAAAGTTATTGGTCATGCTGGCTACTTTGTTGCAGTTAACAGATTAAATATTGGGGCATTGGTAGGTGTTAACTATGGTAGTGCAGTTTTAAAACAAAGTTATTCATCTACCAATATTAGTACAACTTATGGCATTACATACGATGGCTGGTTTGGCTTGGTTATGGGTGGACTTGTAGGTTATGCAAAAGGTAATGGTAAAATTGAAGAATGCTATTCAATGGGCAAAGTTGAAGGTAGTGCAAAATCAATTGCTTATATTGGTGGATTTGTTGGACATAACGATGGTAATTCATTTATTTCATCTTGTTACTCAACTGGTATTGCAGTTTTAAAAGGTGCAACCGATAAGAGTGTTGGTGGTTTTGTTGGAGTGAACAATGCTGCTATTCAAAACTGCTATTCAAGTGGTAAGGCACAAGCAACAACAAGTTCTAATGTTGGTGGGTTTGTGGCTTACAACAACACAAATGGAACAATCAGAAAATCTTACACAACTGCCGAAGTGGAATCTGTTAGTGGTAGAAGTGGCAGATTTGCTGCTGTATCT
>JAZRJQ010000119.1:0-5506 GCA_045645925.1 Clostridia bacterium
ATCTTATGATGGTAGATATTCCAATCCTGTTATCAATATGAGTTGTGGATATGTTGCTAATGTTAGATTATATAGTGAATATGTTGAAGGTGTAAGTAATACCATTGGTGGAAGTGCTGGTGCTTATGCGATCCACTGCGAAAATGAATATGGGGCTGGCAAAAGTTTAAACATTTATAATTGTAATTTAAAATCAGACTTCTTTCCTGCTGTGGGAGTAGGTCTTAGAAAAAATTTTACACTTTCTATTGAAAATTGTACCCTTGAAAACGCTCAAATTGCAGGAAGGGGCAATTATACAACAGCATCAGCGAAATATGATGGCTCCCTAGGGGCATTATATTTTCATGATAGTGCTGGTCTTAGAGGTACAAGTTATGTGTCGGTTAAAAATAGTGTTTTAAAATCAAGCCTTGGCAACACAATGACTCCATATTGTTGCTGTGATTCAGATTCAGTATTAAATAAGGATTTAGTAGGTATAAATAAAGTTTATTGTGAATTTGTTAACAATGTTTTATATGATAAAGTAAATGGAAAAACAAACAATATTTGGTATAGAAACGATCCTTTTAATAAAGATTTTGAATTAGTTCCTACCTGTTATGGCAATTCAAACAATGAACTAAATCAATAAAAAACCACAACATTTCGTTGTGGCTTTTTCTTTTTTATATTAAATTGTTTCAATATTAAATCCAAGTGCAACGGCACGTTTAACAAATTTTACAATGTTAAAAATTCCCCATTGTGTGCAAACTACTGCTTTTTCATTTCCTAGTTCAATAACATCTTCTTCTTTTAAAAAGTATCTTTTAGTGGCATCGCTAGTTTTGATTGCAGTATCGTAAAGTTCAACAACGCCTAATGAGCCTTGCAAAGATTTATCAAAAACTTCGCATAATACATCAAAAGTTGGATTGTGTGCTTCAACATACTTTTTAATAATTGCCAACACAAGTCTGTTTTTAGGGTACACTTTGCCTTCAAACATATATTTTGTTTTGTCCCTGTTGCTTTGTGTGTTTTCAGGTTGTGGGGCAACTTGTGTTTTTAGCACAATCCTTTCTAATTCTTCTATTCTCTTTTTTAAACTTAAAATTTCTAATTCATAATCCATAGTTTTATTATACCAAAAACTAAATTAAAATCAACAAAAACTTGCAAAAACTAAAATTATTTTTAAAAAACTATAAAAAACTACAAAAAACTATTTACAACTGTAAAAAACTATGATATATTAAAATCAACAAATCAAAGGAGAAAACAAAAATGAAACAAATTACAACAGTTGCAGGTGTTATTAGAAATAAAAATGGTGAAGTGTTGTGCACTTTAAGAGATAAAGGTAAGTATGAATATGTGTCTTACAAGTGGGAATTCCCTGGTGGAAAAGTTGAAGAAGGTGAAACACAACAGGAAACATTAACAAGGGAACTTCATGAAGAACTTGAAATTGATGTTAAAATTGGTGATTTTTTCTATCAAGTTGAACATGATTACCCTGACTTTCATTTGTCAATGGCTGTGTATGAATGTGAACTATTATCTTCTGAAATGAAAATGAACGTTCACAAAGGAATTAAATGGCTTGCTCCAAAAGATATGATGACTTTGGATTGGGCAGCAGCAGATATTCCAGTTGCTGAACTTGTTGTTGAAAAAAGCAAATAGTATTAAAAATAACACCCTAAAAAAATAAACCCTAAAAAACCAAAACCTTAACAAAACTAAAAACACACAACTAGCTTGTTGTGTGTTTTTTTGTTTGGTATATTTCAATTAAATAAACTGTTATTGTGTATAAACTTGAAATTATAACACCTAAATTAAATAGAAGTATAATTGAGTTAAGTGTAACAATCCAAATTCCACATGCGTATAAAACAAATGCTGTTAAATAAACCAATATGTTTGTTATAATGCTTTGGATTAAAACGTGATGCATTTTCCCTGTGGAAATAAAGTAGGCTTCAATAATTGAATCAATTATAAAAATAAAGTAGCATGGTAGCAGTTTTAATAAAACGATAAATGTTTCAATGTGGGTAGTTAAGTTGTAAACATATTTAAAGGTTAAAAAGGCAATTGGTATAAGCACAATTATAAACAAACTTAGAATAATGGAGTTAATAAAGTATGGTTTTAAATTGTTGTTGCCGTTTGCAAGTTCCTGTTTGATTAATGAACTTTGTGCTAATGTTGGCACAAGCATTACCGACCAAATAAATTCGTTGCTTACAAAATATAGGTCTTGATTATCCAACATGTTTAGGAAAACTAATATAACAAAATAATAAACAATATTTCTAATTAAAGTTTCAAAAAATGAAATTCCTAGCAATTTAAAATATGTTTTAACATCAAATTTAGTTTGAGATTGTTGTGGTTTTGGAAGCGATAATGTTAAATAAACTATTGTTATAATGTTTATTGTAAGTTCTGCAATTGCAATACCTGTTACACCTAAGCCCAGTGCAAACTTTGGAACAAAGCAAACAAACAAAAGTGTTGTTGCAACCGATTTTATTAAAAAGTAAACAAGCATTTTTTTTGTGTCTTTATTGATTAAACTAAATGTGTATAAAAATTTAGCAATAACACCAAAACCATATGCTATTATGTAAAGGTTTAAAAATTGTAAAGTTTCATCAAACATGTAGGCTGGAACTTTTGAAATTTCTAAAATTTGTTTGTTGAAAATTATTAATAGAGCAGTAAACAAAACTGTTGCCACAGAGTAATAAATTAAAAACTTGCATGCAACAGGAATTTGTTTTGCTTCGGTTTTAAAATTTGATTTAGAAAGGGTTTTAAACAATGGATTAAAAATTGTTTCTTCAAAAACTTTAAAAATTATGCTAATTAATGCAACTTGGCCTAAAATTTTTAAAGAGTTTTCAAAAGTTGCTAAAAACACAATTTCTAAAATCTTCCACATCAAAGGTAAAAAACCAATGCCTATTAAAATTAAATATTCTTTTGTGTAAATATTTTTTAAATAATCTTTTGTTTTCATCACCACAACTCTAACATAAAATAATTTTTTAATCAAACAAAAACCCCGCCAGTTTAAAGTGTGGTCAGGGGTTTATTTTTAGTTTGAATTTTTATAACTTAATTTTGTATGTGCCACCACCAAAAGTTGTAACGTACATTGTTTTTTCGTCTAACGAAAAACTGATGTTTTTTAACATTGTAAATAATCCTTCGAACAACAACTTGCCACCATTGTTATCTATCATAAAAACTTTTCCGTATGTGTCGGTTGCATACATTGTACCATCGCTAGTAAATGTGCTGTAAAAAATTCCGTCGTTGTTTTCAAAGTGCATTTTTAATTGTCCGTTTTCTAAATGATATATTCCACCATTTTCGTTAACCCAAGAGCCATCGTTATATTCTTCAAACCATTTGTAGGAGTAGGTTGGAATAACGTTAACAAATAATCCTTTTTCTTCGTGGTAGTTTAAACTGCGTGCCAAAACAATATCTTTTAAATCAATGTTTTTGTTTGTGTTGTTTGCTATGCTATATTCGTAAAGTTTTGATGGTTTCCAATAACCACCATCTAAGTATGGTGCAGTTAGGCAATAAATAACTTCATCGGTTAAAACAACATCTTCACCATAAATTAAACCTTCAACAGTTTGCATGTTTGTGTTAATTGCTTTAAAGTTTTTTCCACCATCTTGGCTTAAATAAAATCCACGATTAAACGTTGCGACTGCAATTATAAAACTGTTTTCGGTTTGCTTAATGCTCATCTTAACAGGTATTGCATCGTTTGGAATTCCTTTGCTGTATTCAAAGTTCCAAGTGTTTCCACCATCGGTTGAAACTCCAAATGCTCCTTTTGTAAAATCTTTATCGTAAATGGTAGGGTTGTAAGGTGCGTCATGGCGTGAACTCCATAAACCATAAAGTTTGTTTTTATTGTATTTGTCAAAGTGTAAATCGTAGCAAGTGTTGTAAATATCGTAATCAGTTCCGGTAATTTCCATGCGCTTCCATGTTTTGCCTTTGTCATAACTATTTTGCAAACCCATATCTGTAGTGCAAATAACTATATGGTCTTTGTTAAATGGGTCTTCTTTAACAAAATATGTTGTTTGAACATCAAGCCCTGTTGTTGCGTGTTTGCCATCAGAATAATCAGCACAATGCAAGGTTTTAATTTTTTTGGTTTCTTCTTTTTCGTACTCCATCATGTATATGGTTTCAATGTTTGACACCATGCAAATGTTGTCGTTGTGTGGGCTGGCATAAATTCCATAAAATGGACCATGTGAACCATATGACCAACCATTAAGATTTGTAACGTGTCTGGTTTTATACATAGAATCAAACACCCATTCAAAACTTGTTCCGTTAAATTTCATAATTCCATCAACAGTGTCGTCGTACTTGCTAACGGGGTTGGTGACTGGTGAACTAAACGATAGGTAAATGTTATTAAAATTGTTCCCGTCTAGCTCCTTAAAATGCCAATCAAATGTTCCATCTTTGCTGTACTTTGTAAAGGCTGTTGGAAGGGTGTTGTAATCCAATAAATCGTTAAAAGTTTTAAAATTTGTTGTGTATAAAATTTTACTTTTTTCTTCTAGGTCATCAATAAAAAATATTTTGTTGTCAATTATGCAAATGTCTTTAATGTAACCATTGGTTGTGTAAAGGGTTGAAATTGTTTCGGTTTCAAAATTGTAAAAACAAATTTTGGTTCCAAGTGTTATGTAAACGCCACTATTATTAATTGCCATATGAACATCAATATCGCTCATAGGGTCAACAATGTTGGTTTCTTCGCTATGTAAAATTTTTGCATTGTCGCCATTGTAATCTGCTTTAATAAATCTTAGATTTCCTTCCCAAGCAACGGTCACAAAAAATATGTTTTCGTTGTTGGAAATAATACACTTAACATAGCCGTTGTTGTATCCTTCGGCAAGCATTAAGTTTTCGTTCCAGCCACAACGGCTAACTGAATGTTTTACATTTTGAGGATAAATCATTTGTAATGTTTTGCCTTGGTTGGTTGAAGTGTAAAGGCCAAACCCACCAGCAAACACAACTCCGTTTTTAGCAATATGTGTTTGTGTAAACACTCCACGTGCTTCCGTTCTTCCCCAACTGCTTCCATTATTGTGTGAATAGTAAAGGGCACCCATGTCGCTAGTAACATAAATCACATTTTCGTTGGTTGGGTCAATCATGGGGTTGAAAAATGCTCCACCACCACCAATGCCAATTCGGGTTATTGTGTCGTCTGTTGGTTTGTTCTTAATCCACAAAAATATACCCATACCACTTAAACAAGTTAGTATTAAAATTGAAATTATAATAATTATTTTTTTCATGTTAACCTAAGCTTTCCTTTTAAATAAAATAACATAAATTTTACATCAGTTAAAATGTTTAATAAAACTTTATATAAAATTTATATTTTGTTGTTAAAATTAACGCAATTGAAAATTGTTTTAGCTATACTAAATTTGTAATCTTAAAA
>JAZRJQ010000120.1:0-20217 GCA_045645925.1 Clostridia bacterium
TAAATCTCCAAATTTCATTAGTGTTAAACATTTGTTAATTTAAAATTATTTTTAACAAACCAAAAAAAATTATTAATATTATATATATATAATATAATAATCCCTAGGCTAATTATATTTTTTTTGTTTTGGATTGTCAAACATATTAACAGCTATTTAAATATTTATTTAAATAAAAAAAACAACCACACTAATCTTGGTTGTTTTTTAGTTTTAAATATTTTAACCTTGTTGCATTTCCACCACGTTTATTTCGCTCAATAAAATTAACTTCCAGAACACTTTTAACTTGTTTGTAAAGTTGAAAGTTAATAAATTTTAATCTTTTTGAAACTTCAACATGCACAGTGCTTTTTGAAATTGAAAACACTCTTGCCGTTTTTCGAATTGTTGCTTTTGTTTTAACAATAAATTCACCCAACATTTCGGCACGTCTTATATTTCGCATAACACACCTCTAACAAAATTGCTAATAATGTGTATGCTTTTGTTCGACAAAATATAACAAAAAAATCAACCAATCATGGTTGACCTTTTTAATAAATTTAAAAAATTATTTGTTTTGATTTGCTTCAATAATTTTAACAATATCTTCAACAGTTTTTAATTTTACAGCTTCTTCATCACTTACTGTAACATTAAATTCATCTTCTAATGTCATAAGCAATTCAACTAAATCTAATGAATCAGCACCCAAATCTTCTAAAATTCTTGAATTAGGTTGAATTCTATCTTCTTTAATACCTAGTTGACTTGATAACAAACTTTTAACTTTATCTAATACCATGAGACCCTCCTCAAAACTTAACTACACATATTATAAAAATTAAAAGTTTTTTTGTAAAGCATTTGCTTGCATTTTTAAAAATTGATAATTTGAATTATTTTGCTTCTAAATCAAGATAAGTTGCAGGATCAATTTTTACATTGTTTTCAGTAACTTCAAAATGTAAATGATTGCCCAAGTTTAATTCGTTTGCACCAGTGTTACTAACTTTACCAATTACTGACCCCTTAGCAACGTTGTCACCCACCTTAACATTAACATCTTCTGCCAAACTTGAATAATAAGTTTTTAAGTTGTTATCATGCTTTAAAACAACAACCGTTCCGTTTAAATGATTACTATACACATCTTCAACAACACCATCTAAGCAAGCAAATACATCACTGTTTTCAGATGCAGTAAAACAAATGCCTTTATGTGCTTCCCATTGCTTTAATGTTGAGTTGTAAACCAAGTTTGTGTCATTATAATCCTTTGCAATTGTATAACTTAACAGTGGACTATAAAACGAAATAGGTTCAGTGTTAACTGGTTCGTTTTTGTCAGTTGGTTTAGAGTTATTGGCAGTAACTATAAGTATAATGCTAGCAACAACCATAATAGTAGATAGTGCAATAATATAACCATATTTTTTTAGAAAGTCAATTATAGCCTCTTTTTTGTTTTCTTTCATGTTTTTAAATCCTCCAAATTTTGTTATTTAATGATTTCCACAATAATAAATTTTATACACAAAAATTTTAAAAACCCTGCATAATTAACGGATAACCTATTACAACATAATCACCACTAATATAAACTTGAATATTTACTTTATCTGAATTAGAATATAAACTTTCAGGAAGTTTAGGAGAATATCCTGTAACAATAACACCATTGTTATAATTGCAAACATCAACAACTTTTAATTTGAGTTTGTTCACAATTTGTGTTAATGAAATATTCGAATTTATAACCACACTTTCACCACCAACCGAAACCAATTTATCAAGCACACTTTTTAAATTTTCTTTATCAACTTTTAGAATTTGACCATTACCATTAGGAGTTGATTCAGCATTTAAAATATCCGTTTTTGAATTTGAATATATGTAAAAAGTTGAACCTTCTTCTAAAAATAATTCATGTAAAAATTGGGGTTGAAAATAGTTATAACCACAAAGACCAAAAACAAAAAAAATAAAAACAAGTAACTTTTTCATTAAACACACTCCGTTTAATATTGCACTTGTTTTTATTAATTTATACTACAAATTTATTTAATAATCCCACATCACGAATAAATGTTGCATAAGAGCAATCATCATAACACTCTGGCAAACAATTTATTGACTTTATTAAAACCTGTTCGGACATATATTTGTTTAAAGATATACCATTATCAAAATAAAGTTTTTTGAAAGTTTTTAGCATCATATTCATTATTTCAAAATATGTTTCAAACACATACAAAAACGAATTTTGAATTTTAAAAAAATTGTTAATATGTTCTTCCAAATATTTATCACACACAAAAGATTTACAAATTTTTGAAAGAGCAAAATCACCACTATTCTGTTTTATATAATTTAATCTAACATAATAATTTGCACCTATGTTTTTGCTTAACATTTGTGATTTTAGTAAAACATTTAAACTTTTGAACGCCAACACACTTGCTATCATTTGCGCTTCGCCATTTTGCAAATTTTTATATCTAGAATTTGCAACTATTTGTTTTGCCAAATTTACAACAAAACCATTTTTTAAGCTTGAAATATCTACTAAATTTTTAAGTTTTAAACACATATTAAATAATATACGTTTGCCAAGCTTTCCTTTTAGCACACCCGATGGCAACATAGATAGGTCTTTGATTAATGTTTCAATTTCAATCATAGCAATTGAATCTATTTGATTTTGAAACACAGCTTTATTAAACACCTGTTCCAAAACATAAAAACAACTTGCACAAAGTTCCCCATAACAACTTGCTACCAGTTTGTTTTTGCAATTTTCAATAATCTGATAATCAACCACAACATAATCACAATTATAAGTTAACAATTCAAAATTAGGTGCATTTAACACATTCATAACTTTAATTTTGCAAAAGCAATCATCAATTGCATTCATAACAACAATTTCAGAAAGATTTATAATTAGTCCAACATCTTCCGTTAATTTGTCCAATATTAACCCTTTAACAACCTTTGTTTGGGTTGAACAGTTTGGCAATGTTATTAACTCACAACTTTTAACACTAGCCTTTACATTTAAAATAAAGTTCTCAAATGTTTTTTCATTTTCTAAATTAGAAACAATTAAAACTTTAAAATATTTAAACCTTTTTGTGATTAGATTTAGCGCTTTTTCCAACGCTTTATTATCATATATTTCTTCCATAAACACCCCACACAATCATTTTAACATTAACATTCAACTAAAAGTTATAAAAGCAAAACACTAATAGTGCTGTTTTGTTATTTTATTTGGATTATTTTGCCGAAATTGAGCCAACATAATTCATATAACATTATTTTAGGTGTAAGTATGAACGAAATTAAACAATTATTTTTGATTTTGTTTACAGGGCTAATATTTTTGGTTTGTATTGTTGGAAACACATACTCAGCCCCTGCCGAAACAATAAAAACAGAAATGATTACACAACACAAATTACAAACCATAGTTGATTTGATAGATGAGCAAGAATATAAAAAAGCATTTAACAACTTGGAACAAATTTCAAATTTAGATTGCTGTTTATTAAAATATAACAAACAGAAGTTTTTAACATTATTAAATCAATATAAAGAAATATTGATTACCGAAGCCAATAACCACACCGAAAATGGAGATTTTGTTTTTGCATTAAATCTTTTAAATAGCAAACAAAAGTATTATAAAAACGATGAAAATATTAACTCTCTAATAAAATACAACATCCAACAAATACAAAAACTAAATTTGGTTGAATATAATGGTGAAATTAAACATTTAACAACCAATTGTTTGTTAGCCTTTCCACAACAAGCGCTAAGTGTAAACAACCCACAACACGAACACCTTGACAAAAACCATTTAACACCAACAGAATTTGAAAATATATTATTTTCACTTTACACAAACAACTACATTCTAATCAGTCCTGACAGCGTATTTCGCAATAATAACGGCGTAATAACAAAACCAACATTATGGCTTCCAAGCAACAAAAAACCCTTAATTTTGTCATTTAACAATTGTAGTTATGTAAACAACAAGAATAAGGGCCTTATTGATAAAATTATTTTGGACAGAAATGGAAATCTTGCCACATTTACTTCCAAACAAACAATTTCCGAACGTGTAAGTTACGACAACGAATTTATAACTATTTTAGAACACTTTGTTAAAACCTACCCCGATTTTAGTTTTAATGGCGCAAAAGGCTTAATTTGCTTAAATGGAGAAAATGGAATTTTGGGCTATAAAACACAAAAAAACAATGCCACAAGCCGTTACGAAATAAAAAAAGCCTTGCAGGTTATATCAAAACTAAAAAATTCAGGCTGGACCTTTGCTTGTTCTGGCTACACCATTGAAAACCTGGAAAAAATTAGTGATGTGGAGTTTTCAAAAACAATTTCAGACTGGATTAACAATGTTGAGCCCATTGTTGGAAAAACAAAAATTTTTGTTTCCAATTGCAGTTTTGATAGCTTAAACAACACAAATAGCGCTAATTTAAGTTACAAACAACAATTATTAATTAATTATGGCTTTGAATTATTTTGTCAAATTGGCACAGATAAACCTTTAAACCATAACAACATTTTAATTATGGAACAACAAAAACTTAACGGTGAAACATTAAGAACAATTAATTTTTTAAACATGTTTAACAACGAACAAGTTTATGACCACCTAAACCGAACAAAACCATTTAGAAGTTAAAAAAAACATAACCCAAGGTTATGCTTTTTTACTATTTGTTTGTTTTTTTACTTTTTGTTTACTCTTTAACAATTCTTGTTCAAGTTTTGCTTGTTTTAGTTTGTATAATCGATTTTTCTTGTTTCCATAAATAAAATCATAGAACAAAATAATTAAACCTTGCAACAAATAAATAAAGTAGTTCATTATACGCCAGAATAGCATTGCCCAGAACAATGATCCATCGCTAAACAAACTTGCAAACAATGCAGAGAACGAAATTTCAGCAACACCAGTTCCACCAGGAATTGGGATATATTTGGTTGCCAATTCTACTAAAATAAACTTACACAAAATTTCAAGCATTATGCTTTGTGTGATTGTTTCACTAAATGCAACATACAACAAGAATGGAATAATTGATTTTAATAAAACATTTACAGCAGAACAAAGCAATGATGTTATTGTTATCCACAAGTTTGTAACATAATATTTTGTGCTTTTTTGATATTCCAAAATTGTACGCATAAGTTTGTTGAAAGTTATGCGATAATCTTTAACCAATTTTAATTTTTGACCTAGTTTTAAGAAAAACATTAAGCATTTTGGCATGAAACGTTTACTTATTCCAAACAAAATCAGCACAATTAAAATTAAGCATGAAATACATAAACTTATAATACTCCAAACAACTAAAACAGTTTGAAGTTCAGCACCAAACAAATCGTTATTAAAAATCAACACAATAACTGCTATTATTGAAAACGCAACATTGTTAAAAATAGCTTTTGTTAAAGGAATGCTTGTTGCAATTCCACCATGAACACCACGGCTGTGCATATAGAAAATTTCAAAAGGTTGCCCACCAGTTGCAAATGGAGTAATACAATCGTAGTATCTGCTTAAAGCTGATGCTTTGTAACACAATGCAAGCCTAACTTGTTTTGTTGATTTATATAACAAAATATGTGTTCTTAAAGTTTCGATAATCATTATTAATGCAAACACCAAAAGTGGATACAACAAAAAGCTTATTTTTGTGCTTTCCTTAAATACTTCAAGCGATGCAACACCAAAATTTTTACTATGATGAATTAACACCACTGCCAAAACAACAATGTTTATTAAAAAGAATAAAAGATTAATCCATTTTGTTTTATTCTTTTTTTGAACCCCAACCTTTTCTTTTGCATTTTCCAAACTAGAAATTGCGGTGTCAACTTTATCAGCTTTTTCAATTTCAGTGTTCAATTCTTCATCGGTAACAGTCAATTCTTCCTTATCAACCTTAAACACTGTTGAAAATTTGATTCGCTTACCACTTTTTAGTTTTTTACTTGCCACTTTATCTTGTTTTTTTGTGTGTTCACTTAAATTACGGTCGTCAAAAAAGTACACACCTTTTTTTGTGTTTACTTTTTGCTCATTAAGTTGTTCGTCAACATTTTTTAATGGCATAAACCACCGTTTCCTTAATTGATTACATAAAAAAGTTAATAGACAAGACAATCTACTACAAAATTAATATATCATTATGCCAATTTTAAGTCAAACATTTATATTTCTTTTAAATTTAAAAACAAAAAAAGTAGGATTATTTCCTACTTTTTCAGTTTTTTATTTTTGTTCTAACAATGTTAAATAACGTTTTTCCCAATATTTAATAACTTCTGCTTTTGCAGTAATATCCGCAATTTTGCTATTTAAAATATTTGTTATTTTTGTTGAATCAGAATTAATTGCATCATATTCAACATGGAATAATGTTTTTTCGCTAGAAGGTTGTGTTTTAACGTTATACAATGCTTCCCATGTTAGATTTTCAATGTTGCCATATTCAACAACGTTTTTAACAGGGCCTAAGTTCATAATAACATGATAACCATAATCTGTTAAGATTGGTTCACTCATTGCACCAATACCTTCTTCCTTGTGCAATCTTCTTGATTCATCAGCAAAAGGCTTAACCATTTTATCTGTAACATTTGTGTCAAGGTTAACAACATAAGCAAAGTCTGCATTCATAATACCTTCATCATCATTATATTTATAAAGGTATTTATTAAATTCTTGTGCACGTTGTTCAAATTGAACATCAGCGTTAAATTTGTTAACACCATTTAAAATGTCTTGATAAGCCAATGTTGCATTTGTTGTTTTAACTTGACCATTTTCAACATATTGTACAATTGTTTTATCAATATCTTGAACGTCTTCAAGTCTTGCTTCATAAACTTCTTTTGAAATTGAATTTGTTTGATATAATTTTTTAAGTTTTTCAATTTCTTTTGTTTGTTCATCTGAGAACTTGAACAAAATATGTGTTACATAAACATATTCATTACCACTGTTTGGGTGATAGTAAACACTTGAAGCATCACTACCCATTGCTTCGTGATATGCTTTTTCGTTGTTAGAATATAGTTCGTAATCTCTTTTATATTTTTCTTTATAGCTTTCAACAGCTGCATTTGTAGCAATTTCTAAACCATCTTGTAAAAATTCTTGATATTTAGAAATATATTTGTTTTCTTCTAAAATTGCATAAATTCTGTTAATTTCTTCTTCCAAAACTTTTTCTTCGTTATAATCTTTGCCTAAGTCTTTATAACTTTCTTGAAGATCCTTAATATAACGTTTCCATGCTTCTGCACTAATATCAGCATCGGTAACAGCTTGTTTAAATTCGCCTGGGTCAGAAGTATCTTCATCTTCTTCATCTGCTTCCACTCTAACCAATCTGTGTTTTAATTGAACTGAGCCATTAACATTTTCTTCGTAATATTCTTTAACAACTGTTGGTTCGTATGGTGTATATTCAGCACGAAGTGATGTTTCTTCTTCTGTTTCTTCACCAGCTTCTTCTGCAATATCTCTATCCCATTCAACCCTAATTTCGTCTTCGTAACTAGCAAGATTTGCATTAATATTTTCGTAAGTTTGACGTTTTAAAACATTTTTTTCTTCGGTTGACAAACTAATTTCTTTTTTAATTTCTTGAACTAGCATGTAACGTTGAACCATAAGTTCGGCTGTTTGTTTTAAAACTTCTTCGCCAGTCATTTCTTCATTATTTTGAGTTAATTGATTTCCATAGTTGTTATAAGCTTCCAATAAATCTTGCATTGTGAAAGATTGTTTATTGTTTTTATCATAAACAATTTGCGCAATTGTTTGATTGTAATACTTTTCGTTATTTAAACTAATTAAGTTACAACCTGCAAACATTGAAACACAAAGTAACAATGAGAAAATGTAGGTAAATATTTTTTTCATTTTTGCTCCAAATATAAGTAATTTATATATAATATTTTAGTAAAGTCTTAGTATTGTAACAAATTTATAATTTTATTGCAACTAAGTTATTTAATGTTTTCACCCATAATCTTTAAAATTTGAATTATATTTTCCAAACATATAAACAAATTAACATCGTTTTTTATTGTAAGTATTGGCAAATTTTCCAAATTTAATACTGCATCAAATTTATTATCAGCCAAAACAGCCGTTAATGCTTGCAAAATTGCTGGATTTGATTGGTTAAACATAAAACTTGTGTCCATTAACCCAACACTAATACGTTTTATATCTAAGCCCCCACACGCATTTTTAATTCTGGCTACGTAAATAAGGTTTACAACTTCGTTTGGAACTTCACCAAACGTAAATTCTAATTTTTTAACCAATTCCGTTGCTTTTTCTAGGCTATCAACTTTTGAAATTTGACTATAAACATCCATCCTGTTACTGGTGTTTTCAACAAAATAATTTGGCAAGTTTGCATCAAAATAACAATCAATTTTAACATCGCTTGCCACACTTACTTTTTCACCTTTCATTTCAGCCATAGCTTCACTAAGCAGGCTTAAATACATGCTATAACCAACACTTTCAATGTGTCCACTCTGTTCGGCACCAAACAAACTTCCTGCACCCCTAATTTCTAGGTCACGCATGGCAATTTTATAGCCATTTCCTAAGCCACTATACTCAACAATTGCACCCAATCTTTTATAAGCTTCTGGTGTTAAAATCCTGTTTTTATCGTAACAGAAAATAGCATAGGCTTGTTTGTCGCTTCTGCCAATTCTACCTTTTAGTTGGTACAACTGGCTAAGGCCTAACATATCAGCATTTGTAACAATTAAAGTGTTTGCACGTGGAAGGTCAACACCATTTTCAATTAGTGTTGTGCTAATTAAAATTTGTGTTTCGCCATTATAAAGCTTAAAAATGGCGTTTTCTAGGTGTTTTTCATCCATTTGGCCATGGGCAATATCAATAACAACATCTTCAACCAAACTTTCAATATATGCCTTAAATTCGTATATTGTTTCAACCCTGTTGTAAATTATTAAAACTTGTCCATCACGGTTTAATTCCCTAGTTATTGCGTTTGCAATAACCGAATCAGACTGTTCGCAAACACTTGTTATAACAGGCACTCTGCCAAATGGTGGAGTTTCAATAACACTAACATCTTTAACGCCAATTAACGCTGAATGCAGTGTTCTAGGAATTGGAGTTGCCGACAATGTTAAAACATCAATATTTGTTTTAATTTTCTTAATTTTTTCTTTATGTTCAACTCCAAAACGTTGTTCTTCGTCCAAAATTAGAAGTCCTAATTTTTTAGGTTTAACATCGGCACTTAAAAGCCTATGAGTGCCAATTAACACGTCCACTTTGCCTTTGCCCAAATCTTCCAAAATTTCAGTCGATTCTTTTGCTGTTTTAAACCTGTTTAACACTTCACATCTAACGCCAAAATGTTTTAAGCGTGATTCAAAAGTGTTAAAGTGTTGTTGACTTAAAATTGTTGTAGGACACAACAATAACACTTGATATCCTGCCATAACAGCCTTAAAAGCCGAACGCAAAGCAACTTCGGTTTTGCCATAACCAACGTCACCACAAATTAGCCTGTCCATTGGTTTTTGGCTTTGCATATCTTGTTTAACATCGTTAACAGCTTTATCTTGGTCTGGGGTAAGATTAAACGAACAATGTTTTTCAAAACTTGTTTGAACGTCGTCATCAACCGGAAACACAATACCTTTAATTTGTGAACGTTCAGCATAAAGTTTTTTAAGGTCGAATGTTAGTTTTTTAATACCTTCTCTAACACGTTGTTTTGTTTTTAAAAATTCGGTTGAACCAAGTTTATTAATTTTTGGTTTTTCACCACCAACATACTTAGAAATAGAGTCAATATTTTCAACAGGCAAAAATAATTTATCATTGTTTTTATATTCAATTTCAATGTAATCTTTTTTAGCATGATTAACATTTAAACTTGTAATTCCAACACAACGACCAACACCATAGTTAACATGCACAACATAATCACCAACTTCTGGTAAAAACGTTCCAAAATCGCCAGATATAGAGCTTTTCTTTGTTTTTTGTTTAACTTGTTTTAAACCAATAATAACAAGTTTTTCATCGTTAAACCCACAAGAAAGTGTGCTTGATTTTGTTACCAAGTTAACTGTGTTTTTTGTTGCTTGACTAACCGAATTAATTATTGCCGTTGAAACATTTTTAGGCAAAAACATATCCTGCATTTTTGAAGCCAATTCTTTGGTTTCGGCGTATATTATAACCGTGTTTCCCATAACAATAAGCCTAGACACATCGTTATAAATTGTAGACTTATTGTAACCATAATTTATTTGTGGAGTGGTTGGAATTGTAAACACAGCATGTGGTTTAAAAATGTTGTTTGCATTGTTTAAATTTTGAAATGCAACAAGTCCTGCTTTTGTGTTTTTAAAATTGAACAATTCAAGCATGTCAAAGTAAAAATTTTTGTGTTTTTCGGTTAATGTTCCACCCAAAATTTTTTCTTTAACTTCCGACTTAAATTGTTTTAATTCTTTTTCAATTTCATTAATAATAAGTTTTGGATTATCAAAAGCAACAATGCCATCATTAAAAAACTCAAAAATTGTATGATTAAAATCTGGTAAATATGGATGCGTCCATGCCGAAGCAATACCATTTTCCAATTCAACATTAACATGGCTTAAAACCGAATTATAGTTTTCTTCACTTTCTCTGTTTTCAAACTTAATTTTTTCAGGTTCAATTTTTCCAGAACCCAAAAAGTTAACACTAAAAATTTGAAGTTCGTCAAGTTCTGCAACTATGTTTTGTGAAGACAAATCAAAACTTTTAATAAATTCAACTTCATCATCAAAAAACGACACCCTAACTGGGTTTTCTAGGTTTATAGGATAAATGGTTAAAATATCACCTTTAACACTAAATTCAAGGTTGTCAGTTACAACATCAACCTTTTTATATCCCATTAAAACAAGGCTTTTCGTTAATTCTTTCAGTTTAACATTTTCGCCTATTTTAAGCCATTTTATCAAACTTTTTACGTAATCAACACTTGGCAATTTTGTTACTATTGCCTTAGGCGATGCCACAACATATTCAACATTATTGCAAACAACTTGTTGTAATGCTGTAAGCATTCCAATTTGGCTAACAGAAGAAAATTTAGAAACATCTGCTTCTAAACCATTAATCAACAAACAAGCTTCTTGATTTTCGGAAATTAAAGTTTCGTAAATGTTTATTGCATCATCTTCCGAAACTGCAACAATAAGTTTTTGCTCACCAAACTCGTTTAATATTAAAATTTTTTCTTTAAACCCAACACCAAACACACTTACCGGAGTGTGTGCATCAATGGTGGTTAACAACTTGTTTAAGTTGCCAGTTGAACTAATTAAACTTTTTAGCATTAGTTTACCTTAATTTTGTTTATGTCACCTTTTACTTTTATAAATTGTTCAACAACATTAACAGCCTTATCAAACGCAGGGTTTAATAACTCCATTTTTTCGTTGTTTACACGGCTTAAAACATAATCAGCCAAATTCATGCGTTCGTCCCTACCAATACCAATTCTAAGCCTTGGAAAGTCGGTTGTGCCCAAATGTTCAACAATGCTTCGCATACCATTATGTGTTCCGGCACTACCACTTTGACGCAATCGAATTGTTCCTGCTGGTAAATCGATATCATCGTACACAACCAAAAGGTCTTTTAGGTCAAGTTTTAGCATTTTTACAAGTTCTTTAACACTAACACCACTTGCGTTCATAAAAGTTGAAGGTTTTAAAATAACAATTTTTTCACCTTCATACATCCCTTCTGCAACAACACCCGAATATTTGTTTTTGCTAAAAGTAAAGCCATTTTTTTGAGCAAACTTTGACACAACAACAAACCCCATGTTGTGATATGTTTTTTCGTAACTTGAACCAATGTTTCCAAGCCCAACAATAGCAATCATAATTTTCTCCTTAAAAAGCACTAAATTTAGGTTAACACACTTTAATTAGTTGCGAAACCTTATTTTATATAATTTAATTTGTTAATTTGTCGGCTTCTGGCAATTGCCAAAGCGTTTGCCGGAACCAAATTTGTTATTGTGCTTCCTGCTGCAATAAACGAATTACTTTCAATGGTTACGGGCGCAATCAAATTTGAGTTTGACCCAACAAAAACATTGTCGCCAACAATTGTTTGTTGTTTTATTTTACCATTATAGTTGCAAAACACTGTTCCACAGCCAACATTAACATTTTTACCAATTTTTGCATCGCCCACATAACTTAAATGTGGAATTTTTGAATTTGTTGAAATTGTAGCATTTTTTGTTTCAACAAAATTACCTATTTTTACATTGTTTCCAATAATAGAATTTTCTCTAAGCCTTGAAAACACTCCAATTTTAGCATTATTTCCTACTATTGTTCCACGCATGAAAGCATGTTCAATTTCGGTTCCACCATTAATTATACAATTTGAAATATTGCTAGAATTAATGATTGAATTTTCAATTGTACAATTGTTTAATTTGTTGTAGCAACCAATTTTGCCACCAACAACAACATTAAATTTATCGGCAGTAAATACGCTTAAATTTGGCATATTTAACCGCTATTCAATATTATTAAAACTTTCAACCACTGAATTATCATCAATTTTTACACAACTAATTTTGTTGTAACTTTTTATTGTACAGTTAACTCCCACAAACGAACCATTTTCAATTGTGTTAAACGGAAACACAACGCAATTTGACGAAACAGTGCTGTTTGTTATAATGCTGTTTGCAACAATTGTGTCTTCTCCAATTGTTGAATTTAAAATAGTGTTTCCTTCCTTTAAAACAGCATTTTTCAAAATTTCTGTTTCACCCATTAATGTATTAAACGGATAAATTGTAGCCCCACTTTCCACTTTAACAAAAGCATTAACAACAGTGTTTGCCGGTTTTACAATGTTTACCCCGTTGTTAATTAAATTATGTAGAATTCGATGTTGCAAAACTTCGGTTGCATAACCAAATTCTTGCACGGATTCAATTTTTAAAAAGTCGCTAGCATCACCAGAAAATAGCACTGGCTCTTTAATTTCATTAATAGTTTTTAAATAATCAGTTTGAAAAATATAACCATAAGTTAGTTTTATTAACTTTTCTTGCCTAAACAACAAATAATCCAAGCACAAATTAACATTTTTTTGTGTCAACAACGGATTAAACGAATAAAGAACAATTGTATATTTGCTTTCAGGCAAATTAGCCTTTATTTGTTCAAATTCCGAAACACTATTATTAAACGAAACCACGTTAACATTAAACCCACAAACAGCATCGTTAACCCAGTCTATTTGTTTTTTTTCCAAAATTGGTTTATCGGCAGTTTCACATTTAAAAAGTATTACTGAAACATCATTAGAAATCAATTCTTCCTTTTTTGTTTCCAGTTCGGCTTTAATCAAAATTAAACACCCCCAAACTTTTAATAATTACATATATTAATTATTTAACTTTTGTGTTACTTTTTGTTTTTACGTAGTTCTTTAAAAAAACCACTTAAAAGTTTGGAACATTCTTTTTCCATAACACCACCTTCAAAGGGTGTTACATGGTTAAATTGATTTTCGGTTAACAAGTAACTTGCACCAAACCTTGAATCGTATGCACCAAAATATACTTTTTTTATTCTTGCACTTAAAATAGCACCCACACACATTAAGCATGGTTCAAATGTTACATACATTTCGCAATCGGTAAGCCTATAATCTTTAAGTTTTTTACTTGCCTTAGAAATTGCAAGAATTTCGGCATGATTAACAGAATTTAATGTAACTTGTTTTTTGTTGTATGCTTTTGCAACAACTTCGCCATTACAAACAATAACTGCCCCAACAGGAATATCTCCCCTTTTAGACGCAAGTTTGGCTTGGTTTATTGCAATTTTCATGTAATCTAATTTATCCATAATTTTCACTTGTGATACGTTATATTGTTTATTATGGTGTATGCCCTATAAATTTGTTCGGCAAGCATAACCCTAAATAATTGGTGTGGGAAGGTAAACGACCCAAACCCCAAAACAAGATTTGCCTTTTTGTAAATTTCTGGGCTTGTTCCATAACTGCCACCAATAACAAACGTTATGGTGCTGAAACTATTTTCTAATTTTTTTAATTCTTTTGAAAAGTCTTCGCTAGTGAATTGCTTTCCGTTAACGCCACACAAAACAACATAGCCTTCAAGTTGTGCATTAATTCGCACACCTTCTTGTGCTACAACATTGTTAATATCGGCCTGTGAATAGTTTTTAGGCAGTTTTTCTTCCTTAACTTCAACCACGCTTAGGTTAACAAACTTGTTTAAACGTTTGTAATATTCATTTGCTGCATCAACAAAAAACTTATCTTTAATGTTTCCAACACAAACAATTTTAACTTTCATTACAATAACCCCCAAATAAAGGTAAACAACGTAATTAACCCACCCAACACTATTGAAGAAATTAAAAACATGTTATCTAACAAGTGTGGTTTATAAACATTATCTTCCCTAGGAAGAACAATATCGATTGGGCTTTTCATTTCTTCATAATTCAAGTTTAAAATTATATCGCTTTCCGACATATCTTCCAACACTGCTTTTTGACCGGTATAAATTGGAGCATTTGTGTTTGCTTTTTTATCACGACCATAAGCCGAATTGATTGCAAGTTGAACCTTGTTTTGCGATTGAAGTTTAAACAATTTAACAATAAATGTTATAAGCAACACAACAATTAATGTTAAAAATGTAAAGCAAGCAATAAAAGTTAAAACTGCATTACTGCTTTGCAAAAAGTTGTTTAAGTAATCATAAAAATTTCCACCATGCCAACCATGCAATTCAGCATAGGTTAAATAAACACTAATTGCATTGTTTGTAAAGTGAATAATCATTGATGGATATATACTTTTTGTTATAACCACCACAAGCGACATAAGTAAGCCCAACACAAACGCATAGAAAAATTGGTTAATGTTAAAATGCAACAATCCAAACAATAGCGAAGAAATAAGCATAGCTTTTCTAACACCAATTTGTTTTGTTCCGTGCAATAGTAGTCCCCTGTGCAAAAACTCTTCACAAATGGCTGGAAGCACTGCAATTAAACCCACCTGAATTAAAAATTCTAACCATAATGGGAACAAACTTTCACAACCTTGACCAACAGTTGTGTTTGTTATTGGTTGCTTGTAACCAAAAAATGTTAATAATCCATTAAACAATGTTGAAACTGCAATGTTTATAAAAAAAGCCAAAATTCCAATTCCAAACGAAATCAAAACAACCCTAAACCCAATTTTGTGATGCATTCTTGCAGTTTGCAACGTTCCACCAGGTCCAATTTTTCTGTTTATAAACAACGTGTAAAGCAACAGTGGCAACAAAAACATTAAACCAACTTGAATAATAAGGGTGTAAACAATATCAACAATGTCGGTATGAGCAAAATTGAAAAGCCCCAAAGAACTGGCAATTCTAATCAAACAGAAAATTGCCATACTAATAAAATATATTAAGTATACTTTAAAAACTTTAGTTTTTTTCATGTTACCCTTTTACGTTTTTATATAAAAACCAAAAAACTTAACCTTGAAATTTTCAAGGTTAGGTTTTGTTATAATCCAAAAAACTGCATTATTGTGTTTGTAATCCAAAAGAATATTGACAATCCAATTGAACCAAACAAATAAAGTTTTTCTTCTTTTGTTAATTTTTTGTCTTCATTAACTATTATACTATTGGTTTGTTCTGCACTTTCCAATTTTTTTGATTTTTTGGAAGGCTTTTCTTCCAAAATTTCGGAAACAACTTGTTCGCCAACTTCGGCAACAGCATTTTTTATTTCCTTTGTTGTTTCCATTCGGTCAACATATTGCAAAACATAAATCAACCCAACAATCAAACAACCAGCCAAAATAAACAACATTACAGGCAAAACATAATCCCAAACGCTTGCGTAAATTGGTGGTGCATTAACATCAATATCGTTAAGTGTGTAAATAAACGAACTTAAAACAACAATAAAATTGTTAACAAAGTGAAGTAAAATTGGATAAACAATGCTTCTGCCATAGTACATTGCATAACCCAAAAGAATTCCTAAAATGAATTGATAAACTGTTTGTTGCAAACTGCCATGCAATAATGTAAACATTGCAGCAGTAATAATAATTGACGCATGTGCACCAAATTTTGATTGAACACCTTTAAAAATTAAGCCACGGAACAACAATTCTTCACAAATTGCAGGCAACACTGCCATTGAAATTATGCCAATAACAAACTTAAAGCCGTTGTTCATAACATAAGGCAATTCGTTTTTAGGATTGTAACCAACAAATGTTAACAAATAATCAACCAACGAAATAAATGGAGAAACAAGCAAAACAGCAGTTGTGCCCATTACAACAAGTGTTAAACATTTTAACCAATTAACTTTAAACCTTATTTCAGATGCTGCAAAAACATTAACATTGGTTTTTTTGCAATAAATAAAGTAAATTAAGAAAAATGTTGTTGGTGTAAAAATCAAGTTTACAATTTTTTCAAAAGCAGTGTTGTTAAGTTTAAACAACAGCATTAAAATTGCCAAAGCAAACGATGCTAAAAATGGCACAATTAATGACAACACAAAGTTTAAACCACTGTCTTTAACAGTAAAACAATCACGCTTAATTTGTTTCGAAAGTTCTTTTTCACTCATAATAAACTAAACCTTTAAAAAATTTTTTAAATAATTTTTATGTGGGGACTAACCCATTTTAACCCCTAATCATTTTAAAGTATAACACAACAAAACTTAATTTAAAAACGTTAATAAATATTTTTAAATATATTTATTAATAATATAAGCAAAAAAAAGTGGCTTTATAAAAAACCACTTTTGTTTTGTTAAGTTATTTTAAAACAAACACTGTTCCCAAATTTTGTTGTGGTGCAACATCAATTTTTATGTGCACACCTGGGGTTATTCCCATTGCTTCTAAATATTCACACACAGTTTGATAGCAAAGTTGTGGTGTGTTGTTTTCTGGGCTTAAATGTGCTAACACAACCTGCTTAACATTACTGGTTGCAAGTGAACACACAACCTTGGCACAACTCATGTTGCTTAAATGTCCATGCTTGCTTAAAATCCTATGTTTTAAATGATCGGAATAATTTGAATTGTTTAAAAGCATTTTTTCGTCGTGGTTACTTTCCAAAATAACCAACTTGCAATTTTTTAAATTTTCAATTGTTTGCTCACTGGCAAAACCAAGGTCGGTAGCATAAGCAAATTTTGTTTCGTTAACACAAACCCTAAATCCACAACAACTAACAGCATCGTGTGGAAGTTTGAAAGGCTTTATGTTAAATTCGTTAATGGAAAATTCTTGATCAAAAAATGCAACAATTTTTGATGTGTCAACTTTGCCAATTTTGCTTAGCATTGCATCAACTCCATCACTATGGCAATAAAGCATTGCACCAAATTTTCGCATGAAAGCACCAACCGATTTTGAATGGTCGGAATGTTCGTGCGTAGACAAAATTGCCTTAATGCTGGTTGGATCAACATTAAGCAATTTTAATTTTTCTATTAAGGTGTTCAAATTAATTCCAGCATCAATTAGCAAATTTGTTTGTTCACCGATAATCAAAACGCAATTACCTTTGCTGGAACTAGACAATGTTACAACTTTTATCATTTGTTTTATCTCTTACATTACCTAGTTTAACATAAGCCAACACCTTAAATCAAATTGTTTAAAAAATTAATTTAAACCAAATATTAACAAAACTTAGTTCATTGCAATAATCACAACCTTACCTTCAACCCATGTGTTAATATAACTTTTAAGTTCTCTACCACATGTTTTTTCTAACACAGAAACAAAATCGCTTGGTGTAACATTATTTAATGCATATGTTGAATAATATGCTTGCAATGCGTCAATAAACTTTTCTTTGCCAACAAGTGTGCGTATATTGTCAAAAAGTAGCATACCTTTAACATAAGTCATGTAAACATATTCTGGTTCGGTGTTATACTCATTTAGTTTTCGATTCATTGAAGTATCAACTTTACCCAACACATCGGTGTATAAATCAACAAATGTTACGTAACTGTTGTTTGTGTTTTTGATTAGTTCTTCCACATTAACACCATAGTTTGGGTTTTCTTCATAAAATAAAGCAGTTGAATATTCAGTTAACCCTTCGTCAAGCCATGGGTAACTAAATGCATTAGAACCCACCACGCCATACCACCATTGGTGCGCAATTTCGTGAATAATAACATTAACAAAATCGGCACCTTCGGCTTGGTCGGAAATGTAAACCAAATTTGGATATTCCATTCCACCATGCACAAAATTTGTTTTTACAACACTTAATGTTGAATATGGATATGTTCCAAACAACTTGTTAAAAGTTGTTAATGCATCAACACCAGCCTTTAAGTTTTGTTCAAAATTTTCATCGTCATAATAGTAATAAAACACAGTTGTGTTTTCAACTTGTGAACTTACCACTTCAAATTTATCGCTTAACACAAACGCAAAATCTCTAACACAAGTTGCGCTAATACTGTAAACATTTTGTTCTTCCAAATTTTCCACACTAGTTTGAATTCCTGTGCTTGCAAGTTTGTATGTGTTAGGAATTGTAAGTGTTACGTTATAGTTTGAACAATCGGAATAAAATGGGTCACCATTTGAATTGTATGGGTCAAGCACAAACTCACCATTTTCAATTACTGCCACAACTGGATAAAAGTTTGCCATGTTGATTGCATTGTCACCATAGCCAAACCTATGGTTAATGTTTGGCACATAAACTTTATATTCCAACTCAATTGTAACTTTACTTGTTGGTTCTAATTCTTTTTTTAAACCAACATTTAAAATGTCGTTATCAGTTCCAGAAAATGTGTGTTCACTTGTTTCACCATTAACTTTTGAACTTAAAATTTCAATGTCGCCATAACTAACACCATTAGGGTATGCTTTGCTTTGATTTGCACTTGTTACAGGTTTGTTTACAGCACCTTCGGCAAATGCTTTTGGGTACAAGTGAAAACTAACATGTTGTAAATCAACATCGCTTTTGTTAGTGTAAATTAACGTTTGTTTTCCGGTTAAAGTGTTATCGGAATTGTAGGTTAAATCCATTGTGTAAGTGTTCAAGTTTTTGCTTTCTTTTTTAAGGTTAAGTTCGCCGGTGTTTCCACAACCTGCCAACAATGTAAAACACATTGCAAAAACAATAAATAGTTTTTTCATAATTCCCCCAGCATCAAGTTTTTGTATATTGTATGGGGCAAGTGTTTGTTTTAGAACACAAAGCAGTTGTGGATTTGACAAAAGTTTTTTAATGGGCTACAATATACCCTAGGAGAAATCATGAAACAAAGTAGAAGAAGAATTTTAAAAAAATTAAAGAAAAATGCTGCCATTAAGGAAGCACAAGAACTAGACTATAACAAAGATGGTTCGGTTCAAATTCCGGTTGGATTAAAGGAAGCAGGTGACTTTTTTCACCCATACTCTTACCTAACCTACGAAATTATGAACCCAGAAGTTAAGGATTACATTGAAACTTTTGAAGCAACAATTCCTGCCGAAGACAATGTAAGCATTGATATTTACACCGAAACCCAAACAACACAAGAAGAAAAGAAACGTATAAGACGAACCGTTAAAAGGCACTACGCCGAAGAAATTGTTGCTGGTGAAGAACAACTTAAAAAAGAAACTAGCAAAGCAATTTGGTTTTGTGTTATTGGCTTTATAATTTTGCTTGCCGAAGCAATACTATATCACTTTTTAGAAAATATGTACCTTGACACAATTTTAGCCGTTATTGGCTGGTTATTCTTGTGGGACGGATTGGAAGTGTTACTTTACGAACGTGCAGGCATTAGGGGGCAATTAATAAGGTCGTATAGGCTACTAAACGCCAAAGTTCACGTTAGAAATTATAGCCAAAAAATCAAACGTGAATACGGCATTGAAGACGAAGAAGATGAAGACGACGATGACGATGTAACACCAACAAAACTTGCCGAAAAATAAACCAAATAACAACAAAAGCACCAAAACAAACTTGGTGCTTTTTTGTTAAAGTTTAAATTTTATAATCTCAAACTAAAATATAAATA